>JBHAES010000047.1:0-16675 GCA_041855725.1 Actinomycetota bacterium | reverse complement strand
GGGTGGACATGATCTTCTGGTGGATCTTCGGCGGCGTCCTGCTCGCCGTCGTCGCGCCGAGCGTGATCGTGCTCGTCTCGCGCGGCAAGGAGCTCCCGCCCGCGCCCGAGCCGGCCGCGCTGCCGGCCCCCGACGAGGAGTCGCCCGAGGCCGAGGGCGAGGCCGCACCCGACGAGGCCGGCCCCGGCGAGGAGCGCCCCCGCCTCGAGACCCCGGAGCCGCCGCCCACCCGGCTCGCCCGGCTGCGGCGCCGGCTGGCGTCGAGCCAGAACGCCCTGGCCCGTGGGCTCGCTGACCTGCTGAGCGTCGACCACGTCGACGACAGCACCTGGGACGACTTCGAGACGACCCTGATCTCCTCCGACCTGGGGGTGGGTCCCACCACCGAGCTGGTCACCGCCCTGCGGCGACGGCTCGCCATCGACGGCGTGAGCGACCCCGCGCAGGCCCGCCAGGTGCTGCGCGAGGAGATGATCGCGCTCGTCGACCCGAGCCTCGACCGGACGCTCCACGCCACCGGCGCCGACGAGGACCACCCCGGCGTCGTCATGGTCGTCGGCGTCAACGGCACGGGCAAGACCACCACCGTCGGCAAGCTCGCCCGGGTGCTCGTCGCCGAGGGTCGCACCGTGCTGCTGGGCGCCGCCGACACGTTCCGCGCCGCCGCCGCCGACCAGCTGCAGACGTGGGGCGAGCGCGTCGGCGTGCCCACCGTACGGGGTGCCGAGGGCGCCGACCCGGCGTCGGTCGCCTACACCGCGGTCAAGGAGGGCGCCGAGTCGCAGGTCGGCACGGTGCTCGTCGACACCGCCGGCCGCCTTCACACCAAGACCGGCCTCATGGACGAGCTCGGCAAGGTCAAGCGCGTCGTCGAGAAGATCACCCCCGTCACCGAGGTGCTGCTCGTGCTCGACGCCACCACCGGCCAGAACGGCCTCGTGCAGGCCCGGATCTTCGCCGAGGTCGTCGACGTGACCGGGATCGTGCTCACCAAGCTCGACGGGTCGGCGAAGGGCGGCATCGTCGTCCAGGTGCAGCGCGAGCTCGGCGTGCCCGTGAAGCTCATCGGCCTCGGCGAGGGCGCCGACGACCTCGCCCCGTTCGACCCGGAGCAGTTCGTCGACGGGCTGCTGGGTGACTGACGCCGCCGAGCCCGCGGCGGCCGCCGCGGTCGCGCCACCGAGGCCGGCCTGCCGGCCCTCGTCGAGGTCTGCAACCACGCCGTGCTCCGCACCACCGCCACCTGGGAGGTCGGCCCGGTCGACGTCGACGAGCGACGAGCCTGGCTCGCCACCCACGGCACCGGCCGTCACGAGACCATCGTCGCCGAGGTCGACGTCCGGGTGGTCGGCTACGCCGGGTGCGGCGCGCTCCGGGCCGGCGTCGGCTACCGCGACACGGTGGAGCACTCGGTCTACCTGCTGCCCGAGGCGCAGGCCCGGGGCCTAGGCACCCGGCTGCTCACCGAGGTCGTCGTCGCCGCCCGCGCCCACAGGTTCCACGTGATGGTCGGCGGGCTGTCGGCCGACGACGAGGCGTCGCTGCGCCTCCACCGCCGCCTCGGGTTCGTCGAGACCGCCCGCATGCCCCAGTGGGCCAGAAGCTCGGCCGCTGGCTCGACCTCGTGCTCGTGCAGCTCGTGCTCGACGACCGTCCGACCCCGTAGCCCGCGTCCCCACGTCCCCACGCTGCCCGGGCGGGCGAGGGCACGGCTGCGTCGCTCCCGGGTCCCGAGCACGAGCCGGTAGGATTGCCCGGTCCCGTACGACCGTCGAAGGACCAGCGTGTTCCAGACCCTGCAAGACCGCCTCACTGCGACGTTCCGCACCCTGCGCGGCAAGACGAGGCTGAGCGACGCCGACATCGACGCCACGCTGCGCGAGATACGCATCGCCCTGCTCGAGGCCGACGTCAACCTGGCGGTCGTCAAGGAGTTCATCGCCGCCGTGCGGGAGCGGGCCCAGGGCGAGGAGCTGTCGAAGGCGCTCAACCCGGCCCAGCAGATCGTCAAGATCGTGCACTCCGAGCTCGTCGCGATCCTCGGCGGCGAGACCCGCGAGCTGCGGCTGGCGAAGAAGCCGCCGACCGTCATCATGCTCGCCGGCCTGCAGGGCGCCGGCAAGACCACCCTCGCCGGCAAGCTCGGCCTGTGGCTCAAGAACCAGGGCCACACCCCGATGCTCGTCGCCGCCGACCTGCAGCGTCCCAACGCCGTCACCCAGCTGCAGGTGGTGGCGAAGCGGGCGGGGGTCGCCGCCTACGCGCCCGAGCCGGGCAACGGGGTGGGCGACCCGGTCGAGGTGGCGCGGTCGTCGATCGGCATCGCGCAGCGGCACCTGCACGACGTGGTGATCGTCGACACGGCCGGCCGCCTCGGCGTCGACGCCGAGCTGATGCAGCAGGCCGCCGACATCAAGGCGGCGATCAGCCCCGACGAGGTGCTGTTCGTGGTCGACGCCATGATCGGCCAGGACTCGGTCAACACCGCCAACGCGTTCGCCGAGGGGGTCGGGTTCGACGCCGTCGTGCTCGCCAAGCTCGACGGCGACGCCCGGGGCGGCGCGGCCCTGTCGATCGCCCGGGCGACCGGCAAGCCGATCATGTTCGCCTCCAACGGCGAGAAGCTCACCGACTTCGACCTGTTCCACCCCGAGCGGATGGCCGGACGCATCCTCGACATGGGCGACATGCTCACCCTGATCGAGCAGGCCGAGCGACACTTCGACGCCGCGGAGTCGAAGAAGGCGGCCGACAAGCTGCTCAGCGGGCGGGGAGGCGAGTTCGGGCTGCAGGACTTCCTCACCCAGATGCAGGCCGTACGCCGCATGGGCCCCCTGTCGAAGGTGTTCGGGATGCTGCCCGGGATGGGCCAGCTGCGCGACCAGCTGGAGGCCATCGACGAGAAGGACATCGACCGGCTCGAGGCGATCATCACCTCCATGACCCCGCAGGAGCGGGCCAACGTGTCGATCCTCAACGGGTCGCGCCGTCAGCGCATCGCCAAGGGCGCCGGCGTCCAGGTCTCCGACGTGAACAACCTCGTCAACCGCTTCGTCGAGGCCCGCAAGATGATGCAGTCGATGGCCGGCATGATGGGCGCGGGCCCCGCCGGTCCGGCGGGGCGGGCCGCGAACCGACGCCAGAAGCCGAAGGCCCGCAAGAAGGGCACGGGCGTCTCGGGCAACCCGGCCAAGCGGGCGGCGGCCGCGAAGCGCGCCACGGTCAAGGAGGTCCACGACGCCGCCTCGGCGTTCGGCCTGGAGTCGGCGCCCACCGAGGCCGAGCTGCAGCAGGCGATGGAGAGCTTCCAGCTGCCCCCCGAGATGCAGCGCATGCTCAACCCGAAGAACCAGGGGCCCCGCTGACCGGGCCCGGCGGCGCGGCTCGCCGACCGGGCACCACGGGCGCGGGCCGGGCGGGTGTGGCCGGTCGGTAGGCTGACGCCATGGCCCACGTCACCGTGCTGCAGCCCGATCCCGACGTCTCTGCGGGCCGGGTGGGGGAGCGCCTCGCCGCGATGGGCGTCGGCACCGAGACCGTGCGGCTGTGGGCCGACCCGGTGGGTGATCCGCCCGCCACCGGCGGCGTGCTCGTGCTGGGCGGCCCCATGGACGCCCACGCCGACCTGCCGTGGGTGGCGCCCGTCAAGGACCTGCTGCGCCGCTGCGTCGCCGCGGACGTCCCGGTGCTCGGCATCTGCCTCGGCCACCAGCTGCTCGCCGACGCCCTCGGCGGCGAGGTGGTCGTGGGCCACCAGGCCGGGCCCGAGCGGGGGCCGGTGACGGTCTCGTGGCTGCCGGCGGCCGCCGACGACCCGCTCGTCGGGGAAGCCGCCGCCCTCGGCGACCTGGTGCAGCCGGCGATGCACGCCGACGGCGTCGTCCGGCTCCCGCCCGGCGCCACGCTGCTGGCCACCGGCGAGGCGTACGAGGTGCAGGCGTTCCGGGTCGGCAGCGCCGTCGGGGTGCAGTTCCACCCCGAGGCCACCCCGCAGATCATGGCCGGCTGGTACGCCGAGCACGGCGACCCCGACGAGATGGTGCACCGCATGACCGCCGTCGACGCCGACGTGCGCCGCGGCGGCCAGGCGCTCACCGACGGCTTCGTCCGGGTGGTCGCCGCCCGGTAGCCCGGTTGGCGTAGCGGCCGCTGCGTCGGCTCCGGTGGGGCCGCAGGGTAGGGGCGGCGGAGCGCCTGGTCGCGCCCGGCGGGCCGCGGCGCGCCCGTCGTACGAGGAGTCAGCCGCAGGTCGCCGGGGCCGCCGGCACCGACACGGTGATCGTGACGTCACCCTTGCTGCGGTAGCGGATCCGGGTGCCTGTGGGGTCCTGGGTGTGCAGGGTGGCTCCGCCCCCCGGGTCGTCGCCGTAACGGGTGACCCGGTCGAAGCCGTGCGCCGCGTACACGGCGGTCACGGCCTCACGCATCGCGTCGTCGTGGCGGACGAGCCCGCCCGGGCCGTCCCCCCACGCCTCGAGGCGGATCGTGCACGCCGAGGCGCCGCGCCACGGTCGCGCCGGGGCGTCGGCGCGCCACACGATCTCGGGCACCTGGTCGGACACCGCCTGCTGCAGCTCCCGCAGCACCGGCCGGTACGTCGCCTCGGCCTCGTCGACGGTGCGCTCGACCGTCCGCCCGCAGCCCGTCACGAGCAGCGTCGCGGCCGCCACCGCGGCCAGGCACCATCTCACCCGGGAAGATCGACCCACAGCCGTACCCGACCCTTCGCCCGCCACTCGAACCGTGCCCCGTCGCGCCGGCGCACGCTGGTCACCACGAGGTCGCCCGAGTCGCTGCCACCCGAGACCGACTGCTCGGGGAACCCGTGCTCGGCGAGCACCGTGTTGAGCGCGTCGACGCACTCCTGCTCGTCGGCTGCTCGCAGCGGGACCCCCGTCCCCCACGTCTCCTCCAGCCGCACCACGTCGCGTCCGTCGGGCAGCGTCAGCCGCACCGCGGGGCGCGGGTCCTGCCAGCTGATCTGGGGCCGGACCGCGGCCAGGGCCCGCCGGGCCTCGGCCACCAGCACCCGGTGCTCGTCGCTCATGGCACCGTCCTCGCCGTCTGCATCGTCTGCTCCCTGAACTGCTCCTCGGTCAGGTGCACCTCGCCCGGGTAGTCGACACCGCCGCTGGTGCCGCCGTCGGTGCCCCACGTGTTGACCAGGATGATGCGACCCTGGTCGTCGAAACCTCTGACCCAGTAGGCGTGCCGGGGGCAGAGCCGCTGCTCGTAGGGAACATCCTCCGGGTCCGGCCACGGCCCGCCCGGGTTGGTCGCCACCGCGACCGCGCCGGGCGGCTGGGCTTCGACCGTCTCTCGGATCTCGTCGAACGACGCCGGGCGCACCAGGGTCGCGTCGGCCTCGTGACCTGTGATCGCGAGCATCGCATCCGACGGCAGGCCACCGGTGCGGGTGAAGATCGCGCCGTGGACGGTCTGCCGGTACGCCTCCTCGTAGACGCTGAGGAAGGTGACCTCGCCGTCGGGTCCGCGCGTCGCGTCCGGCAGCGTGTCGGGGTCGACCTCCACCGTGCGCCCGATCACCCCCATCGGGGTGTTCTCGTAGATCGTGACCTCGTACCTGCCGGTATCGGGGTTCCACCGCATGTGGTCTCGGATGAACTGCGGGTCGGCGTTGCCGATGGCGGCCAGCGAGGAGAGGAAGTAGCAGTCGCCGTAGCCACCCTGCACGGAGTTCATCGCCTGGTCGCGGATGGCGGCGTCGGAGAGGTCGACGGGCCCCGTGTCGTCCTCGTACGGCGGGGTGCGGCCGGCGAGCTCGTAGAGGGCGTTGGTGGCGCTCTGGTCAGCCTTCGTCGCCCTGAGGAGCGCGTTGCGGTAGGAGTGCGTCAGCTGCGTCGCGCGGTGGAACTTGCTCAGCTGCACGAGGGGAGGCAGCAGCATCGCGGGGGCGGAGAGGGTGACCGTGCCGGTGTCGTCGGCAGCGAGGAACGGGTCGGCCGCGTCCGTCTGGTCGGCAGCAGCCAGCTTCTGCTGCGCGACGGTGATCTCGGCTGCGGCCGTGTCGAGGATCGGGGCGATCTTTGCGACTCGGTCGGCCTCGCGGTCGACCCCCTCGGCGAGCTGGAGCAGCGAGGTGGCTGCCTCCTGCCCGGTCGGGTCGGGCCAGGCCTCGGCCACGGTGCGTGCCAGCCTCCGGTACCGTTCCGCCACCTCGTGCAGCCGGTCGGCTGCCCGTGCCACCTCCTGGGCCTTGCCTTCCAGCGCGGTCGGCTGGTAGCCCCGCAGGGCGGAGCACGTGATCATGACTCGATCCGGGTCATGAGGTTGCCGCCCAACCTGGTGTTGGTGAGCTCGACCTGCGCGGCGGCCCGACCCGACTCGTACAGCCGCGTCCCCACGTCGTCGCCCCGCTCCTGGTAGACGCTCAGGTTGCCGTCGATGTCGTCGCACAGCATCGACAGGGCGCCGTCGAGCTCGAACCCGGAGCCTGCCGGTGTCGTCCCGACATCGTGCAGCTGCTGCCGAGGCCCCCCGATGTCGGCCGCCAGCTCGCCGGCCGCTCGGCCGGCGGCCATCACCGCGTCGTAGTAGATCTCCACGCCTCCACCTCCGTGCCCACCCTAGGCAGGGGTCGGGTCAGCACCTGTTCGTTCGGTCTGGTCTCGGCTGCCGCCGTCGGGCCAGCCGCGACGTGCCGTCACGGACGTGGGAGCCGGGTGCCAGACTGGCCCCATGAGCCACTCGCATCCCGACCTCGAGGGCCTGGGCCTGGTGCACACGCACACCCACGACGGCCACACCCACACCCATGTGCGCGGTGTGGACGTCTCCGGGCCCGCGCCCCGGCTGCACCTGCGGGGCACCGTGCTGCCCGAGGGAGTCGTCAAGGACCTGTGGGTGGTCGACGGCACCGTCACCTACGAGCCGGTCGCCGACGCGGTGACCGTGTCGACCGGCGGCTGGGTGATGCCCGGGCTCGTCGACGCCCACTGCCACGTCGGGCTCGAGGCGCAGGGCGCCGTCGACCCGGGACGCGCCGAGCAGCACGCCGTCACCGACCGGGAGGCCGGGGCGCTGCTCCTGCGCGACGCCGGCTCGCCCGCCGACACGCGGTGGATGGACGACCGCGACGACCTGCCGCGGATCATCCGCGCCGGGCGCCACGTGGCACGCACCCGCCGCTACATCCGCAACTTCGCCGAGGAGGTGGAGCCCGACGACCTCGTCGAGGCGGTGCGCGAGCAGGCCCGCCGCGGTGACGGCTGGGTCAAGCTGGTCGGCGACTGGATCGACCGGGAGGCCGGCGACCTCACCCCCTCGTGGCCGGCCGACGTCGCCCGCGCCGCCATCGCCGCCGCCCAGGCCGAGGGCGCCCGCGTCACCGCCCACTGCTTCGGCGAGCAGTCCGTCCGCGAGCTGGTCGCCGCCGGCATCGACGGCATCGAGCACGGCACCGGCCTCGACGACGAGACGATCGAGGCGATGGCCGAGCGGCAGGTGGCGCTCGTACCCACCCTGTGCAACCTGGAGATCTTCCCCGGCATCGCCGACCAGGCCGAGGCCAAGTTCCCCACGTACGCCGCCCACATGCGCGACCTGTACGCCCGCCGCGACGACACCTTCCGCAAGGCCCACGAGGCCGGGGTGCCGATCTACGCCGGCACCGACGCGGGCGGCACCGGCCCCCACGGCCGGGTCGGGCTCGAGATCGAGGCGCTCGGGCGCGTCATGAGCCCCGACGACGCGCTCGCCGCCGCCTCGTGGGCCGCGCGGGACTGGCTCGGCCGCCCCTGCCTCGAGGAGGGCGCCCCCGCCGACCTCGTCGTCTTCGCCGAGGACCCCCGCGTGAACCTGGGCATCGCCCGACACCCCTCCCTCGTCGTGCTGCGCGGCCGGATCGTCGGCCCGGTCACCGCGTGAGCGCGGGTTCCGTCGCGGCCGGACGCCGCCGTCGTACCCTCGGCTGGTGACCAGCAACCCGATCCCGAACCTGAACGTCTCGATCCCGGAGTCGATGGCCGGCGGCGTGTGGGCCAACTTCGCCGAGGTGGCGCACTCGCCGTACGAGTTCACCATCGACTTCGTACGCATCGACTTCGCCCACCCGCACCCCGACGGCTCCCGCCGCGGGCAGGTCGTCGCCCGGGTGAACCTGTCCCCGATGATGGTGACCCAGCTCATGGAGGCGCTGGAGACGAACTGGGAGGCGTACGCCGCCCACGAGATGCGCGGCTGATCCTCAGCCGGCGAAGAGCACCAGGCTCACCGCCACCATCGCCATGCCGGCGAGCATGCCGTAGACGGTCTGGTGCTTGGTGGTCTGGTAGCGCCAGGCGCCGGGCAGCAGCTCGTCGAGGGCGAGGAAGACCATCATCCCCGCCACCACCCCGTAGAACACGCCGAAGAACGCCGGCGGGATCACCCACGCCACCAGCCCGGCCGCGATCAGCCCGCCCACCGGCTCGGTGAGCCCCGACAGCGTCGCCCACACCAGCGCCGTGGTGCGCGACCTCGTGGCGGCGTACACGGGGGCGGCGACGGCGATCCCCTCCGGCACGTTGTGGATCGCGATCGCCACCGTCATGGTGGCGCCCAGCTGCGGGTCGGCGTACGTGGCCAGGAAGGTCGCCATGCCTTCGGGGAAGTTGTGCAGCCCCAGCACCAGCGCCACGAGCAGCCCTGACCGGAGCAGCCGCCGGGTCTGGGCGAGGTGGTCGCTCTCGAGATCTGCCTCACGCCCCTCGGTCTCGTTGGGGTTGAGGGACTCGGGCAGGAAGCGGTCGATCGTGAGCACGATCCCGATCCCGGCGAAGAACGCGCCGAAACCGACCGCCGCCGCCGCCCGCGGCGCGAGCTGCTGCTCCAGCGACTCGATCCCGCTGGGCAGCATCTCCACCAGCGACACCACGAGCATCGCGCCCGACGCGAACGCCAGCGCCACCGCGAGCCACGACCGCTGCAGCGTGCGGTGGCTCAGCGCCAGCACGCCACCCACCGACGTGGCCAGCCCCGCCAGGGCCGAGGCCACCAGCGCCGTCAGCATCGCGGCATCCCTCGACCTCCCGCACCGGCCCCGTGCGGGTCACGGGGACGACCCTTGGCATCGTAGCCCCGCCCGCCCGCGAGCCGGCACGGCCCCCTGTACGGACGGGGCGACCGCGGGCACCACGCCGCCCCGAGAGCGGTCTGGGCTCGTCCCTCCCGGACGACCCCGGGCGTCGCGGACGGGCTTCCCCCGTTCGGCGACATCCCGTCGCTCCCGTACGCTCACGGTGGTCGTGGCGCACCGTCGGGACGGTACCCCGGTCACCGCGGTCCGCCCCTGCGAGCCGGGGCCGCGGCGCGGTCGGTGCGCCACGGTCCCAGGCGCGGTTTCGTCCGGGCCGGGCTCGTCTGGCAGAATGTGCGGGCGTCCGTCGTGCCTGAGGCCCTCTACCCGTCAGGGGCGCCGGATCCCTCGGTCTGCGGCCTGCGTCCCTCACGCGCGGGGCCAAGGGCCACCGCCGTTCCCTGGGGACGTCTCCAGGGTTGTCCGTACAGGAGAAACCACACCCGTGGCCGTCAAGATTCGTCTCAAGCGACTCGGCAAGATCCGTTCGCCGCACTACCGCATCGTCGTCATGGACTCCCGCACCAAGCGTGACGGGCGCGCCATCGAGGAGATCGGCATCTATCACCCGAAGAACGACCCGTCGGTCATCCGGGTGAACTCCGAGCGCGCCCTCTACTGGCTGTCGGTCGGTGCCCAGCCCACCGAGGCCGTCGTCGCGATCCTCAAGCGGTCGGGCGACTGGCAGAAGCACACGGGCGACACGTCCGCCTCGGGCATCGACCCGCAGCAGGCGCCCGTCGACGTGATGGCCCGCTACAACAAGGCCGTGGCCGAGGCCGACGGCGACGCCGCCACCGAGGCGATCTCGAAGGGCGCCCGCCGCAAGGCCAAGGACGAGGCCGCCGAGAAGGCCGCCGACGAGCCCGCGAACGCTGAGGCGGACGATGCCGCGGCCGGCGAAGCCTGACATCCTCGCCGAGGCGCTCGAGCACCTCGTCCGTGGCATCGTCACCAACCCTGACGACATCACGGTCAAGGACCTCGATCTGCGCCGCGGCCGCATGCTCGAGGTGCGCGTGCACCCCGACGACGTGGGCAAGGTCATCGGCCGCCAAGGGCGGACGGCGAGCGCGCTGCGCACGGTCGTCGACGCGCTGAGCGGTCGCGAGCAGGTCCGGGTCGACTTCGTCGACGTCGACCGGCGTCCGCGGGGCAACGGCCGGCGCCGCTGAGACCGCGATGCCGCAGGTCGAGGTGGTCGTGGGTCTCGTCGGACGGGCCCACGGCCTGCGCGGCGAGGTGACGATCGTCTCGTCCACCGACGAGCCCGAGACCCGGTTCGCCCCAGGTGCGGTGCTGCGGGTGGAAGGCACGGCGCGCACTCTCACCGTCGCCTCCACCCGCCGCCACCACGGCACCCTCCTCGTCGCGTTCCGCGAGGCACCCGACCGTACGGCCGCCGAGACGCTGCGCGGTACCTCGCTGGCGGTCCTCGTCGACCCGGCCGAGCGGCCGTCGGGGGACGACGAGTTCTACGACCGGCAGCTGCGCGGGCTGCGCGTGCTCGACCACGACGGCACCGACGTCGGTCACGTCACCGACGTGCTCCACCTGCCGGCCCAGGACCTCATCGTCGTCGCCACCTCGGGCGGGGAGCGGTACGTGCCGTTCGTCACCGCCCTCGTCCCCGAGGTGGACCTCGCCGCCGGCACCCTCCGCCTGGCTCCGGTCGGCGGCCTGCTCGACTGAGCGGCGCCGCCGCGCGCCCGCCGGTGGCGGCGACGAGGTGGGCCCTGCCCGCCGCTGCGCGAGAGCCGTCGCCCCCGCCCGCGTGGGCAGCCACCGGGGGTGCGACCCACACGGGCCCGCTTGCCTGCGTGCCCGCAGCGGCCACACTGGAAGGCGGAAGGGGGTCGCGCATGTCCCGACCGAGACCGCGCCGGCGGTGGCTGGTGCTGCTCGCGCACACGCTGCTCGTGGCGCTGGTGTCGTGCTCGGCCGACCCGTCGGGCACGGCCACCGCCACCGCGACGCCCGCCGCACCGGTCGCAGTGGTGAGCGTCGACCGGACGCTCGTGCCGGGGCTGCGCGAGGCCAGGCTGACCGCAGGCGAGGTGTCCACGGTGGTGCCCGAGGTCGCGACGCTGCGCACCCTCACCGCCGCCCTGAGCATGGTCAGGTCCCAGTACCTGAGGCAGCGGACCGGCGCCCTCGACCTGCGCTGGGACCTCATCGCCTCGGGCGCCGACGTGCTCGGCGTCTCCCTCACCGCCACCGGGCCCACCGCCGCCGGCGAGACCACCCGGGTGTCAGCGGTGTGGTTCGACAACCGCTCCAACCGTGCCGTCGCCTCGGCCGGCCTGATCCGGGCCGGCCACTGGCGGCGGCTCTCGGAGCAGGTCCAGACCGCCGTCGCCGCCCGCGGCCTCGACCCCGGCACCCGCCCCGCTCCCCGGCCGCGATTGTCAACCGGGGCGGACTGTGCCCGCGCCCGGGAGCTGGTGGACTACACCTGATGTCCGGCGGCCGATAGGAGGACTGATGTCCGGCAGCGACAGTACCGCGCCAGTCGTGCGCACCCGGGGGCTCACCAAGCGTTACGGCGATACGACCGTGGTCAATGACCTTGACCTCGAGGTTTCGCCAGGCGGCATCTACGGATTCCTCGGACCCAACGGTGCAGGAAAGTCAACCACGATGAAGATGATCCTCGGGCTAGTCCGGCCCCTGCGCGGGACCGTCGAGATCCTGGGCCGGGATCTGCGGGAGTGCCACGCACAGGTGCTGCCCCGCATCGGCTCGATGATCGAGGGCCCCGCCTACTACCCGCATCTATCCGGCCGCGAGAACCTGCGCATCGTTGCCGACACCCTCGGCGCCCCGCGCAGTCAAGTGGAGGAGTGCCTGGCTACTGTCGAGCTCAGCGAGCACGCCTCAAAGCTGGCACGCAACTACTCCATGGGCATGAAGCAGCGGCTGGGAATCGCGATGGCGCTGCTCGGAGATCCCTTCCTGCTGATGCTCGACGAGCCGACCAACGGGCTGGACCCGGGCGGCGTCGTCGAGATCCGGGAGCTGATCATCGACCTTGCCCGGGATCGCGGCATCACGGTGGTGGTCTCCTCGCACATTCTGTCTGAGATCGAGCAGATGGCTGATTCTGTCGGGATCATCCAGGCTGGCCAGCTGCGCTACCAGGGCGCGCTAGCCGGGCTGCGTGACGAGGGAAGCACGGTCGTGCGCTGCTCGAACCCGGAGGCCGCGGAAACGATCCTGGCCGCTAGCGGGGTGGCGGCCACCCGCATCGGCACCGAGGTGCACGCCGGCGTGCTCCCCGACCCCGCGGTCGCAGCGCTGGTGCGGGAACTCACCGTCGCCGGTCATGACATCTACCGGGTGGAACTGCGACGCCGCTCCCTGGAAGAAGCGTTCCTGCGGCTCACCGAACCGGTTCACCAGGGGGCAGCCGCATGAGCCTGGCACCAGCAGCAAGCAGACTGCACCGCGAACGCCCCGTCACACTGGGCCAGCTCTTCGCGCTAGAAACGCGAAAACTGCGCCGCAAGCACGTACCCGCCATGCTGGCAGGCATGTTCGCGTTTGAGGCCGGCTGGATGATCCTCCTCATGCCGGGCATGAAGCAGGCCACTGCTGCCCTGGCCGAGTGCGCGGGCATGTACGCGATGCTCTTCCCCTTCACGGCCGGGCTCCTCGCGATCCAGATCGCAGGGGTCGACCAGCAGGAGCGAATGGGACAGTGGCTCACAGCCAGGGGGCAGCCGCCAGTACGCCGGTTCTGCGTCAAGCTCGCCCTGGCCAACGTGATCGTCATCATCTTCCATCTGCTGCAGATCGCAGTGACGCTCGGAGCTGCCGCTCTCCTCGGGCTGGAGTTCACGCCAGTTGCCGCCGAACTGACCGGCCCGCTCATCGCGGCCACCACCTGCGGCTGCATCGCCGTCACCGCAGCGCACCTCACCCTGGCACAACTGGTCAGGCCACTCGCCGCCGGGATCGTGACCGGCCTGCTCGCCGCAGTGATCTCCTCAGCCCTGCCCTTCCTGAATTACAAGCCGCTGGGGTTCGCGTTGCCCTGGGGGCTGCTCTACGCCGCGGATCCGGCGAGATTAGCCAGCTCTGGGCCCGGCCTCGGTGCTGAGATCGTGCTGGTACCGGATATTGGACGCGTCCTCATCGTCGCTGCCGCCCTGGCAGCCGCGTGGACCGCCCTGGCCATTGTCCTCATCTATCGCAAGGAGCAGCGCTCATGACTCATACCGGCGCAGCATCCGCCTCGCCCGCATCCGCCAGCACCGCCTCGCGCGGGACCACGCTACGACGGCCCGGTTTTCTCCGGGCCTGGCAGATCGAGCGCGGCAAGGGGCACACCGGCTGGTTCACCGGCGCGGCAGCCGTGGTAGCGCTCATGGGACAGGGCCTGGGAGCCTATAACTACCTGCAGTTCCGGGACGGCTACTTCACCACCCCGGAAATGGGGTGGATCGCGATCTGGGTGCAGGGAAGCATCCTCATGACCACGCTGTTCCTGCCAATGGTCTATGTGATCGTGCAGGCGAACGTCGCCGCCACGGAATTCGAGTACCGGGGGTGGCTGCGCATCATGGCCACCGATCGCATGGACCAGGCCATCGCCGGCAAACTGCTGTATGCCCTGGAACTGGCCCTGATCGGCATGCTCATCTACGGCGCAGAAACGATCATCACCGGCCTGGCCCTGGGAATCGGCGTGCAGGGCATGGAGATCGTGCTGATCCGGACGCTGGTCGCCGCAGCCGGGGCCTGGTCGATAGGCGCAGTCATGATGTGCATCGGAGTGTTCTTCACGACCTTCCCGGCGATGACAATCGCCGGGGCCTGCGGCACGATCATCGGATTGACGCTCACTGTCGGCGCTATCGAGGTTCAGCGGTTCATCCCTTTCACTCTCATCACCGTCGGCATGGGCTCACGCGATCTGGCCGAGGGCGTGGATCCGCATGCGTCAATGCTTGATCCGGTGGCGATCTGCGCCACCACCGGGGTGGCCCTGGCCTGGGTGGCCGCCGGTACGCTCGGCACCCGATGGATATTGCGACACCGGGAGTGGTGAGGGTGCCTGAGGAACCACTGGCGGGCAGCGTGCACGCGCTGCGGGCACCGCGCAGCTGGCCCGGCCGCCTGGCCGAGCTGCGCCAGCGCGCGCCCGGCCGGGCCGACCTGCTGTGGGCGGGAGTGAACGCGGTGCTCATGGGAGCCGCCTGGAGTCACCTGGCCGGCTCGGGAACCCCGCCCGTGCCCGGACTGCCCGTCCTCGCCGCCGGCGCGCTGATCGGTACGGCCGCCCTGACGGTCCGGTCCCGGTGGCCGCTGAGCGTGCTCGCCGTGACGCTCATCCTCCAGCTTGCCGGGGTCGCCGCCGGGATCGACGGGCCGCTCCGGCTCACTGCCTGCATCGCGCTATTCGCCGTGGTCCTGACCAGCCGGGCAGCCGTGGCCGGGGCTGCCGTGCTAGCAACGCTGGCGATCAGCGCGGCCAGCATCTTCTCCCTCCCGCACGACCTGGCCTTCCCGCTGATCAGCTACCTCGCCGCCTGGTGGTTCCTGGTGCTGGCCGCGGTGATCCCGGCGATCCTGCTACGTGCGCAGCTGGCAGACCTGGCCCACCGGGACGCGGCGCTACGGGCGACGGCCATGTCGCTGCGGGACCAGGCCGAACAGGAGTATCTGCGCGAGCGCACGGCGGTGGCCAGCGAGCTGCACGACTCGGTCGGGCATGCCATGACAGCCGTGGTCGCGCTGGCCGGCGGGGGTGCCCGCTCGCTGCCTGATCACCCGGACGAGGCCCGGGAAGCACTGCGCGTCATTGAGCAGACGGCGCGGGAATGCCTGGGGCGCACCCGTGATGTGGTCGAGCGGCTACACGACCCGCGCGCAGCCAGGCAATCGCGGCGGATCGGCGATATCGCCGACCTGGCCAGCACTATCCGGGCGGCCGGCCTTGACGTCGACGTCGCCGAGAGCGGGGAGCCCGGCGGCGGGGCCGCCGTGGAGAATGCGTGCTTCCACGTCGCTCAGGAGGGGCTGACGAACGTACTGCGGCACGCGCGCCGGGCGCGGCTGGTCAGGGTGCGGATCTGCCACCGGGAACAGGCCACCCGGGTCGAGGTCGAGGACGACGGGGACCCGCTGGCATTCAACGTGGTGCCGCAGCGGAATGGCCTGGCCGGGCTGGAAACGCGGGTCACCGGACTCGGCGGGACATTCGAGGCCGGCCCGGTGCCCGGCCGCGGCTGGCGCACGGCCGCGACCCTTCCCTGGGCGGGGTCGCGGTGACCATCCGGGTCGTCATCGTCGACGACCAGGAAGCCACCCGGCTGGGGCTATCCCTGCAGCTACGCCGGCAAGAAGGGCTGGAACTGGCCGGATCGGCCAGCGACGGCGCCGAGGCGATCCGGCTGCTGGCCCGGCTCGCCACGGCAGGCACGCCCCCGGATGTGGTGCTCATGGACGTGCGGATGCCGGTGCTCGACGGCGTCGCGGCAACCGAGCGGATCACGGCCCGCTGGCCGCACGTGCGAGTGCTCGTGCTGACCACCTTCGACCAGGACGATTACGCCTTCGGGGCGCTCCGCTCAGGGGCTGCGGGGTTCCTGCTCAAGGACTCCCCGGCAACCGACCTGGTGGCCGCGATCCGGGCCGTCGCCGGCGGTGAGACGGTGCTCACCTCACGGGTGACCCGTCAGGTCATCGACCGCGCCGGGCTGTCCGGCCCGGGCAGCGCCCGGCAGGCCGAGGCTGCGGCCCTGGTGGAGCGGCTCACCCCGCGCGAGCGGGACATCCTCACCGCTGTCGGACGCGGACTGATCAATCAGGAGATCGCCGACGAGTTGTTCCTGGCTCCCTCCTCGGTGAAGACCTACATCGCCCGCCTGCTCGTCAAACTCGGCCTGCGCGACCGCGTGCAGCTCGTCAAGCTCGCCTACGACTCCGGCCTGCCCACCGGCTGAGCGCATCGCCCCGGCCGAGGCACGCCTGCGGTTACGTCAACAGGCTGCGGTCGGACATTCCGGCGCCCTTGACCTTCTCGAACATGGACAGCAGGCCGGGCACCGTGGCCCGGGCCTTCTCCTCGCCGCGCACGTCCGCCACGACCCGGCCCTCATGCATCATGATGAGCCGGTCGCCCAGGCCCAGGGCCTGCTCCATGTTGTGCGTCACCATGAGCGTCGTCGGCTTGTGGCGGGCCACCAGCGACTCGGTCAGCCGCACCACCAGCGCGGCCCGCTGCGGATCCAGCGCGGCGGTGTGCTCGTCGAGCACGCCGCCATGCTCGAGCAGGCCGCTCCGCTCGGCTCGGGTCCCGCCCTCGGCTTCGAGGCCGACGGCGACCTCGTCGTCACCTTCTCCGGCCGGGTGCTCGACGACGCCGCCGAGCCGGTGAGCGTGGTGGTCGCTGCGTCCGTCGCGGTGCAGCTGCTCACCGAGCCGGGGCTGCGCGCCCAGAAGGCGGCGCAGGCACCCGCCGCCAACAGCGGCGAGGCGACCGCCGCGACCCAGCCGGACCCCGACGCGCACGCCACCGCCGCCGCCGACGACCGGCCCTATCCGGAGCTCAACCCCGACTGCCGCCGCACCACGTGCGTCGCCCTCACCTTC
>JBHAES010000046.1:0-4297 GCA_041855725.1 Actinomycetota bacterium | reverse complement strand
CACGACCACCTGCAGCGCGGCGGCGAGCTGGGCGTGGGCGGCGTCGCGGGGCAGCCCGCCGAGGGCGGCGAGCGCCTCGAGGCGGGCCGGCACGTCGGCGGCCGAGTTGGCGTGCACCGTGCCGCAGCCGCCCTCGTGGCCGGTGTTGAGGGCGAGCAGCAGGTCGCAGATCTCGGCGCCGCGCACCTCGCCGAGCACCACCCGGTCGGGCCGCATCCGCAGCGCCTGCCGGACGAGGTCGGTGAGGGTGACGGCGCCGGCCCCCTCGGCGTTGGGCGGCCGCGACTCCAGCCGGACGACGTGGGGGTGGTCGGGGTCGAGCTCGCGGGAGTCCTCCACCACCAGCAGCCGCTCGTGCGGCGGCACGAGGCCCAGCAGCGACGCGAGCAGGGTGGTCTTGCCGCTGCCGGTGCCGCCGGAGACGAGGAACGCGACCCGCCGAGCGACCAGCGCCGACAGCACCGTACGCGCCCTGGGCGTGATCGAGCCGTTCGCCACCCAGTCGTCGAGGCGGAACCGGCGGCTGGCCGGCACGCGCAGCGACAGGCAGGTCCCCGGGGAGGCGAGGGTGCCGAGCACGGCGTGCACCCGGGTGCCGTCGGGCAGCCGGGCGTCCACGTACGGGGACCCGTCGTCGAGCCGGCGCCCCACGAGCGCCGCCAGCCGGGTGGCGAGGCGTCGCACGTCGGCGTCGTCGGCGAACGCGACGTCGACCCGCTCCAGGCCCCGGCCCCGGTCGACGTACACCTGCTCGGGGCCGTTGACGAGCACGTCGGTGACACCGGGCTCGCGCAGCAGCGGGTCGAGCACGCCGGCGCCGACGCTGTCGCGGCGCAGCACCTCCTGGGTGAGCAGCACCGCCTGGTCGGAGACGACGTGGCCCGCCCAGCGCAGCGCGTCGGCGACGTCGGTGGCGTCGGGGGCACGGCCCAGCCCCGCGACCCGCGTCCGGACCATGTCGAGCTCGGCCTGGCTGAGCCCATCGGCACCGCTCACCACGGCCACCACCTCCGCCGAGCCGTGGCTGCCTCGGCCGGCGCCGGCGCCACCTGGGTCAGCAGCGCGTCGCACGCCGTGGCCCACCGCCGCGACGACGACCCCGGCGGCACGCCCCGGTCGGCCGCGGCGGCGAGGGTCCGGTCGTCGGGCACCGTGCCCCACAGCCGCAGCCCGAGGGCCACCGCCACCGCCGCCGGCGACACCGCCGCGCCCGGCCGCAGCCGTACGGCGACCCCCGCGCCAGCACCTGCCCCGGCACCGGCACCGGCGGCGACCATGCGCGCCGCCGCCACCGACCGCACCTCCTGCCCGCAGACGAGCACGAGCCGGTCGGCGAGCCGCGCCGCCTCGAGGGATGCCGCGGCCAGCCCGCGCCCCACGTCGACGACGACCACCTCGTGGGTGCGGGCCAGCGAGGTCACCACGGCCGACACCGCGTCACGGCCCACGTCGGGGTCGTCACCTCGGGCCATCGACACGAGGTCGACCCCGTCGATGGCGGGCACCTTGCCGCGCAGGTCGCCGATCTGGCCGCGGGCCGAGCGCAACCGGTCCCAGCGCCAGCCGGGCACCTCCTCGGCGCCGAGCAGCAGGTCGAGCCCGCCGCCGGCCGGGTCGGTGTCGACCAGGGCCACCCGCCGCCGGGCCCGCGCCCCCGCCGCCGCCAGACCGGCCGCCAGCGTGGACGCGCCGACCCCGCCGGAGCCGCCGAGCACCCCCACGCACACGGTGGGGGCTGCCTGGGGCGACGCGGTGCCGGCGATCACCGACGACAGCCACCGCGACGACTCCGGCAGCAGCAGCACCGCGGCCCCCAGCGGCATGGACCAGGTGCACGCCGTGTCGCGGGCCGCCGCCGGGCCCACCACGTACACCCCCGCCCGCCGCGGCAGCGCCCGCGCGGCGACCGCCTCGGCAAGGTCGTGGCCCACGAGCACCGACGCCGCGTCGCCCCACAGCGAGGCGAGCGGCTCGACGGCCGCGACCACGTCGACGGCGCGGCCCATCGCGGCGCCCGCCGCCAGCACCGTGCGCTCCAGCTCTGCGTCGGTGGTCACCACCACGACGCGTCGTCTCTTGTTCGGTTCCTTCACACCTGGAGTTATGGGACGTCGAGGCCCGTTCGTCCCACGACCCCGCCAGACCTGTGGACAACCCCGGTGGCAGTGCCGGTTGTGGACGACTCTCACGCCCGCAGCGGGTGCCGGCCACGGGCCGTGGACACTCCCACGGGTAGGACGCGGCAGCCGGGACCCGGCCGCACCCGGGGGCGCCAAGGGCCGACCGCGCGGTGGCGCCGCCGGTCGCAGCGCCAGGACCCGGTGCGACCGGACACGGAAGGGAGGTTCTGCTCCCGAGGGGACGCCGCCGCGACGTCGTGCCGCACCGGAGCGCCGGCCCAGGCGGCCAGGCGCACGAGGGAAGCCCGGCCGCGGCGAGCCGGTGGATTTGCGGCTTGAGCAGGCGGCCAGGCGCACGAGGGAAGCCCACCAGGAGGCTGCCCGGGCACTGCCTCGCTCCGCGGCCTCGCGCCGCAGCCGCACCGGGGGGACCAGCCGGTGGGGCCGGTCCCCCGGTGCGCGATGTCGGTCAGGCGCTGTAGTTCTGGGCCGACAGGAACCAGCTCTGCTGCTCGAGGCGCTGGGTGAAGTCCTCGAGGATGCCGGAGGAGGACGGGTCGGCCTCGTCGACGTCGTCGTGGATCTCGCGCAGGGTCGTGACCACGGCGTTGATCGCGGCGACGATGTAGTCCACGGCGTCGGAGGTGATGACGGCGCCCTCAGGGGCGACCGGCACGCTCGTCTGGGCGGCGAGGGTGCCCGGGCGCCCGTCGGGGAGGACGTTGATGGCACGCATCCGCTCGGCGAGCGTGTCAGAGCCCTCACGGGCGATGACGACGACCTCGTCGAGGTTGAGGTGCAGGTCCCGGAAGTTGGGGCCGACGACGTTCCAGTGGATCTGCTTGCCGACCAGGCTCAGGGCCGTGATGTCGACCAGGGCGCGCTGGAGGTTGGCGGCCAGCGCCTCGGAGGCGGTGAAGGTCGGGACGACGGCGGGGGTCTTGACAGCCTTGATGCTCATGCGTCGCAGTCTACGTCCGGGCCTCGTGGAGGCCGACCTGTCGGCCACGGCGGCGGGTGTTGAGTAGGGTTCCCCCATGGCAACCAGGCGCCCGTCCCTGCCCCCGGAGGCGGCCCAGTGGCTCACCAGCGACCGGCCGCTGCGAGTGCTCGTCGTCGGCGCGGCCGGCCCGTACGCGGCGATGCTGTCCGACGCCGGCAACGCCGTCGTGGTCGTCGACAAGGACGAACGCGCCCTGCGCCGGCTCCGCTCCCGCCGCCGGGACCTGGGCGGCGTGGTCGGCGAGGCCGAGGGCCTGCCGTTTCGCACCTACAGCTTCGACCGGGTCGTCTGCGCGCAGAACCTGCACGCCCTGGCGCCCGGGCTGGCACTCGCCGAGTTCGCCCGCGTGCTCGACGTGGGCGGGGCGCTCGGCGTCGTCTACGTCTCCCGCGACGACTCCGTGCCGTGGGTGCGCCGCCTCGCCGCCACCGTACGCGAGGTGCTGCCCGACGCCATGGCCGGCGCCTACGGCGAGGAGTCGATCGTGGAGGTGCAGGGATCGTCGTACTACCCCCGCATCGACACCGCCAGCTACCGGCTGTGGGTGGAGTCCACCCGCGACGGCCTCGTCGAGATGGCGCTCGCCGTGCCGGGCGCCGCGCAGCTGACCGCCGACGTGCGCGCCGAGCTCGCCGCGGCGGTGGGAAGGGTGTACGACTCGGCGGCCCGCCCGCCCGAGCCGCTGCTGCTGCCCTACCGCATGTCGTGCTGGCGGGCGTGGGTCGACCACACGGAGATGACCGCCGGCATCCCCGTGGCCGCCGATCCGGCGCTCCGCATCACCTTGTGACGGCCCGGCCGCGTAGGCTGTCGGCTGACACCGCCCTGAGCAGAGGGGACCCTGCATGACCGAGCACCTGGTCGACGAGCCCGAGGTCGCCGCGCGGCCCGCGTCCGACCGCATCCGGGAGATCGTGGCCGACCTGCGGCTCATCGTCGCCGACGAGGTGCAGCTGCTCCGCGGCCGCGTCGAGCCCGCCGCCACCCAGGCCGGCATCGGCGGCGGCCTGGTCCTGGCCGCCGGGGTCCTCGCCCTCACCACCCTGCCGCTGGCCGCGCTCATCGGCTCGGGGCTGTTCGCGTGGCTCTACTCCCGCTGGCTCAGCCCCTACCCGGCCGTCGTGCTCGGCCTGACCACCGTGCTCGTGCTGCTGCTGCTCGTGGCAGCGGTGCT
>JBHAES010000045.1:0-2726 GCA_041855725.1 Actinomycetota bacterium | reverse complement strand
GCTGTGCCACCTGCTCGGCGTCGACGAGGTGTACGCCGTCGGCGGCGCCCAGGCTGTCGCGATGTTCGCGTACGGGGTGCCGGGGCTGTGCCCGAAGGTCGACCTCGTCACCGGCCCCGGCAACATCTACGTGGTGGCCGCCAAGCGGCTGCTGCGCGGCCGGGTCGGCATCGACTCCGAGGCGGGCCCCACCGAGATCGCGGTGCTCGCCGACGACACGGCCGACCCCCGCCACGTGGCCGCCGACCTGGTCAGCCAGGCCGAGCACGACCCGATGGCCGCCGCCGTGCTGGTCACCGACTCCGAGCAGCTCGCGCAGCGGGTGCGCGACGAGCTGGCGACGATGGTGGCCGCGACCCGGCACGCCGAGCGGGTGCGTACCGCCCTCAGCGGCCCGCAGTCGGCGATCGTGCTGGTGCGCGACGTGGCGCAGGGGCTGGCCGTCGTCGACGCGTACGCGGCCGAGCACCTCGAGGTCCAGGTCCGTGACGCGGCCGCGGTCGCGGCCCGGGTGCGCAACGCCGGCGCCGTGTTCGTCGGCCCCTTCGCGCCGGTGTCGCTGGGCGACTACTCGGCGGGCTCTACCCATGTGCTGCCCACCGCCGGCGCCGCCCACCACTCGTCGGGGCTCACCGTGCACGCGTTCCGCCGGGTCGTGCACGTGATCGACTACTCGCGCGACGCGCTGCTCGAGGTCGCCGACCAGGTGGAGCGGTTCGCCCTCGCCGAGGACCTGCCCGGCCACGCCGCCGCGGTGGCGGTACGCCGATGAGGCCCGACGTCACCCTCGCCGAGCTGCCGCTGCGGCCCGAGCTGGTGGGGCAGGAGCCGTACGGTGCCCCGCAGCTCGACGTCCCGGTCCGCCTCAACGTCAACGAGAACCCCTACCCGCCGTCGCCCGAGGTGGCGCGGCAGATGGCCGAGGCGGTGCGGGCGGCGGCGGTCGGCGCCAACCGCTACCCCGACCGTGAGGCGTGGGCGCTGCGGGAGGCGCTCGCCGGCTACCTGGGTCACGGGGTGCGCCCCGAGATGGTGTGGGCGGCGAACGGTTCCAACGAGGTCATGACGCAGGTGCTGGCCGCGTTCGCGGGTCCCGGGCGCCGGGTGCTGTCGTTCCGGCCGACGTACTCGATGTACCCCGAGTACGCCCGCAACACCCACAGCGGCTACGTCACCGAGGCGCGGCACCCCGACCACACCCTCGACGCGACCCTCGTGCTCGACGCGATCGCCCGGCACCGCCCGGCCGTCGTCGTGATCACGACCCCCAACAACCCGACCGGCACCGTCACCGGCGTCGAGGTGGTGGCCGAGGTGCTGCGTGGCACCGACGCGATCGTGGTGGTCGACGAGGCCTACCAGGAGTTCACCCGCGACCCCGACGCCACCGCGGTCGACCTGCTCGCCGACCACGGCAACCTGGTCGTCGCGCGCACGATGAGCAAGGCGTTCGCGTTCGCCGGCGGGCGGCTGGGCTACCTGGCCGCCAACCCGGCCGTGGTCGACGCGCTGCGCATCGTCCGGCTGCCCTACCACCTGTCGGCCCAGACGCAGGCGCTGGCCCGGGTGGCGCTGGCGAACGCCGCCGAGATGCTCGGCCAGGTCGACGTGCTGCGTCGGGTCCGCGACGAGGCGCTCGTCCGGCTGCCGGCGATGGGTCTGGAGGTCGTGGGGTCGCAGGCCAACTTCGTGCTCGTCGGCCGGTTCGCCGACCGCCACGACGTGTGGCAGCGGCTGCTCGAGCGGGGCGTCCTGGTCCGCGAGACCGGGCCCGACGGGTACCTTCGGGTGTCGGTGGGCACCCCCGACGAGATGGAGCGGTGCTACGCCGCGCTCGGCGAGGTGCTCGCCGAGGGTGCGCCGCGGATGGAGGAGTGACATGGGTCGTACGGCGACGGTGGAGCGGGTCACCTCGGAGTCGCGGGTGCACGTCGAGGTCGACCTCGACGGCACCGGCGAGTCGCAGGTGTCGACCGGGGTGGGGTTCTACGACCACATGCTCACCGCCCTGGCGCGCCACTCCCTGATCGACCTGCGCGTCGAGACCGTCGGCGACGTGCACGTCGACGCCCACCACAGCGTGGAGGACACGGCGATCGCGCTCGGGCAGGCGCTGCGGCAGGCGCTCGGCGACAAGCGGGGCATCCGCCGCTTCGGTGACGCCACCGTGCCGCTCGACGAGGCGCTCGCCACGTGCGTGGTCGACGTCGCGGGCCGGGCCTACGCCGTGTGCCGCGGCGAGCCCGACGCGCAGGCGTACGCCCGCATCGGCGGGTCGGGGGTGCCGTACGCGGGGTCGATGACCCGACACGTCGTCGAGTCGCTCGCCCTCAACGCCGGCCTGTGCGTGCACCTGACGCTGCTCGCCGGGCGCGACCCCCACCACATCTGCGAGGCGCAGTACAAGGCGCTGGCCCGGGCCCTGCGCGCCGCCGTCGAGCCCGACCCCCGGGTGAGCGGGGTGCCGTCCACGAAGGGTGCCCTGTGAGCGCTGCCCCGTCGGTGGTGGTGCTCGACCACGGGTCGGGCAACCTGCACTCGGTGACCCGGGCCCTGGCTGCCGCGGGCGCCGCCGTCGAGCTCACCAGCGACCCTGCCGCCGCCCTCGCCGCCGACGGGCTGGTGCTGCCGGGGGTGGGAGCGTTCGCCGCCTGCATGGCCCAGCTGCGCGCCGTCGACGGCGAGCGGGTGGTCGCCGAGCGCGTCGCCGCCGGCCGCCCCCTGCT
>JBHAES010000044.1:0-7906 GCA_041855725.1 Actinomycetota bacterium | reverse complement strand
GAGGGCCGCAACGTGTTCGCCGGCGCCGAGCGGGGCCGCACCCGCGTCGGCGAGCGGCTGTCGAGCCTGCCCCTCACGATCTCCAGCGGCCCGGGCGCGGGCGGGCTGCCCGGCACCCCGTTCGTCGCGGTCACGTCGTCGGAGCCGGGCCTGACGTCGGTGTACGACGACGGCGCCGACGTGGCGACCACCGACTGGGTGCGCGACGGCGTGCTGCAGCGGCTGGTGTACCCGCGCTCGGGAGCCCGCCGGTCCGGCACGGACTTCGCCTTCCCCACCCAGAACCTCGTGGTCGACGCGGGCGCCACCGACTCGGTGGCCGACCTGGTGGCCCGTACGGAGCGCGGCCTGCTGCTCACCACGTTGTGGTACATCCGGGAGGTCGACACCGAGTCGCTGCTGGTCACCGGGCTCACCCGCGACGGGGTGTACCTCATCGAGGACGGGCAGGTGAAGGGCATGGTCAACAACTTCCGCTTCAACGAGTCCCCGGTCGGTCTGCTCCGCCGCGCCACCGAGGCCTCGGCCGCGGTGCCGTGCCTGTGCCGCGAGTGGAACGACTGGTTCGTCTACACCGTCGCCCCGGCGCTGCGGATCCCCGACTTCAACATGTCGACGGTGTCGAAGGCCTACTGACCCACGACCGCGCCGTCGGCAGCGTGGGGTCGGCAGCGTGCTCGCTCCCGCTCGCCAGCCGCCGGTCGGGTCGCCGTACCGGCTGCTCGGTGGGGTGCGCCCTCGACGAGACGGGGTGCCGGCGCCAGGCCGAGTCGATCGCGTTCCCCGGCTGACGACGGCGACCGATGAGGCCCGCGCCGGGCTGCACCGAGGTGCCGGCGCACGCCACGGCCCCCGTCACGCTCGCGCCGTGAGCGTGACGGGGGCCGTGACGGTCCGGGCAGCCGCAGGTGGCGACCCGGTGGCCTGGTGGTCAGCCGTTGAAGTTCTGAACCCAGAAGACGGTGCCGGCGGCGTTCCTGGTGACACCCACGCCGAGGTTCTTGTAGCTCGGGTTGAGGATGTTGGCCCGGTGGCCCGGGGAAGCCATCCACCCGGCGACGACGGCCTCGGGTGTGGAGAACCCGGAGGCGACGTTCTCACCGGCGGTGCGGCCGCCGCAGCTGTTGAGGATCAGCTTGAGGTTGTTGTGGTAGGTCCGGCCCTGTCGAGCCATGGTGTCGGCCCAGGGCTGGGCGACCCGCGAGGTGATGCACGGGCTGTAGGTCAGCGGCGCCAGGCCCGCCTTGGCCCGCTCGGCGTTGGTGAGCTGGAGCACCCGCTGGTAGAAACCGGGCAGCTGGGCCGTGCCGCCGCCGGGCTGCGGCGCCACGATCGTGGGGCCGGTGCCGGGCGCGGGCACTGAGCCGGTGGGACGCGTCGGCTGGGTGGGCGCCGGCTGGGTCGGCGTGCCGGGGTTGGTGGCCATGCGCGGGCCGGCCGGGGTGCCCGAGGCGCCGATCCGACGCGTGGCGATGGCGGCCGCCGCCGTGGGCGCCGTCGCCGGTGCCGCCGCGTCGTCGACGGCCTCGGGGGCGGTGGCGGTCGGCTCCGCCGTCGCGGCGGTGGCGGTCGGCTCCGCCGTCGCGGCGGCGCCAGGAGCCGTGGTGGCGGGAGCCGTGGTGGCGGGAGCCGTGGTGGCCCGGGCGGCGGTGACGGGAGCCGTGGTGGCCGGGGCGGTGGTGGTCCGAGCGGGCGTGGCCGAGGTGGCCGCAGCGGTCACGGCGGGGGCGCTCGGCGCGGTGCTCGCCACCGGGGTGCTGGCGGGCGCGGTCGTCTCGACGGCCGGGGTCTCGACGGCCGGGGTCTCGGCGGCCTGGGTGGTGCAGGACGCCTCGGCGGCCGGCGCGGTGGCCGCACCGGTGCCTGCGGTGGTGACGGAAGCACTCCCCGTGAGGCCGACGGCGGCCGTGGGCACCGCCAGGGCGGCGGCGAGCACGGCGAGGGCGAGGGGGCGAATGGTCGCGCGAGTGAGCATGAGACTGGGGTTTCTCTCTCATATCAGAGGGGGTCCCGATCGGCCGGCGCTGCCTTTCAGGTGGTCCCCCTGGGGACATTCCAGACGTTACGAGGTCACCGTCCGATCCGCCGCCCAGGTGAAAGGCTCCTCACATTCACGCCCCTCGGACAGCCCCATCACCCCTTCTCGCGACGATCTGGTGAGAATCTCCTCACAACTGTGGCGGAGCCTTCACGACGCATCATCACAGCCGGTTCACAGGAAGCGTCGGACCGATTGCCCCATGAGATCTTTCTCACCGGATCCTCCCGACCCGCCCTCGATTCTCACGGCCAGCCGGCGACCCTTGCCGGACCCGGCAGGCGACACGGCTCCGAGCCGGCCGACGTGTGGCGGGCGGGCGCACCACGCCGGCGCCCGGCGCGTAGAGGGTGCCAGCGGGGCGTGTCGGCGACGCGGGTGGTCGGGTCAGTCCGCCTCGACCGCGACGACGCCGCGGCGCATGGCGGTCACGACGCCGCGGCAGGCGACGCGCAGCCCGCCGGGTCCGGCGGCCTCGGCGATCTGGGCGGCGGCGTCGATCACCTGACGCACCCAGCGCACGAAGTCGCCGGCGGTCAGCCGGTGGCGCTCCACGACCTCGCCCAGCCCGAGCCCCAGGGCCCAGTCGTACGCGGCCTCGGCGAAGCCGATGTCGGGTGCCGGGCCCCGCTCCACGCGGTGGTCGCGCTCCACGAGCCCGACGTCGCGCCACACCGCCCGGAGGCGGGACTGGGCGGCCTCGCTGGCCCGGTCGGGCATGCGGTGGGGCCGCCGGTCGTCGGTGGCGCGGGCCTCGTAGACCAGGGTCGAGACCACGGCGGCCAGCTGGGGCACCGTGAGGCCGTCGAGCACGCCGCGGCGCAGGCACTCGGCGGTGACGAGGTCGAGCTCGCCGTAGATGCGGGTGAGGGTGCGGCCGGCGTCGGTGAGGGACCGGCCGTCGTCGGTGAGGTAGCCGAGCGCGGCCAGCACCCCGCAGATCCGGTCGAAGGCGCGGGCGATCGTGCTGGAGCGCTCCTGCGCCCGGCGGCGGGCGGTGTCGGTCTCCCGTTCCAGCCGCAGGGCCCGCTCGGCGACACGGGCGTGCTCCTCGCGGTCGGGGCAGGCGTGGCACGGGTGGGCCCGCAGCTCGAGCCGCAGGGTCTCGACCAGGGCCATCGCGTCGTCGTCGGCGAGGTCGCGGTGCCGCGCCTCGGGCAGCTCGATCTCCTTGAGCCGCGTGAGGAACGCCGCGGCAAGGTTGCGGCGGTGGGCGGCGTCGCGGGCGTCGAAGTGCTTGGGCACCCGCACCCGGCCCACCACGAGCGGCGGGGTCCAGAAGTCGTCGCCTGACAGCCGCTTGAGCTGCCGCTGCTCGGTCATCACGGTGGGCTCGGGTCCCGTCCGACCCCGCAGCCCCGGGTCGACCACCGCCGCCCAGCCCTGGTGGCGGCCGCGGGGCACCGAGATGATGTCGCCGGGGCGCAGCCCCTGCAGCACGCTGAGCGCCTCGGCGCGACGGTCGCTGCGGCGGGCCCGGGCGGCGTCGGCCTCGACCTGCCGGATGCGCTCGCGCAGCCGGGCGTACGAGATGAAGTCGCCACGGTCGCAGGCCGCCTCGGCGAGCAGGGCCGCCACCTCGCGCTCGTTGCGCTCGACGGTGCGCGACGCCGACACGACGCCCCGGTCGGCCTGGAACTGGGCGAAGCTCTGCTCGAGCACGGCGCGCGCCCGGTCGCGGCCCACGGTGGCCACGAGGTTCACCGCCATGTTGTAGGTGGGGCGGAACGCTGAGCGCAGCGGGTAGGTGCGCCGCGACGCCAGGCTCGCGACGGCGCGCGGGTCGAGCCCCGTGGCCCAGCCGACGACCGCGTGACCCTCGACGTCGATGCCGCGGCGCCCCGCCCGCCCCGTGAGCTGGGTGTACTCCCCCGGCGTGATGTCGGCGTGCGACTCGCCGTTGAACTTCACGAGCTTCTCGATCACGACCGTACGGGCCGGCATGTTGATGCCCAGGGCGAGGGTCTCGGTGGCGAACACCACCTTGACCAGGCCCTCGGCGAACGCGACCTCGACCGCCTCCTTGAACACGGGCAGCAGGCCCGCGTGGTGGGCGGCGATCCCGGCGGTGAACGCCCGCAGCCAGCGGTCGTAGCGCAGCGCCTCGAGGTCGGCGGGGCCGAGGGTCGCGGTGTGCTCGGCGGCGATCCGGGCGAGCCGGTCACGCTCGGCCGGCGTGGTGAGGCGGATCCGGTCGGCCATCAGGTGGCCCACGGCGGCGTCGCAGCCCTGGCGGCTGAACACGAACACGATGGCGGGCAGCAGGCCCTGCCGGTCGAGCTCGACCACCATCTGGCTGCGGCGCGGCACGAGCGAGGGCCCGTCGCTCCAGCGGCCGTGGGCGGCGCCGCCGTAGCGGCCGGACCCGTAGCCGGCCGTCCGCTTGCCCTTGCCGGAGCGGCCGCGCGGGCGGCGGGCGTCGTCGCGGCTGCGGCGGTCCTCCTTCGCCAGCCGCAGCAGCTCGGGGTTGACGTCGACGGGCCCCTTCGTGGCGTACTCGCGGGCGGTCGGCGCCACCTCGGCGAACAGGTCGTAGAGCCGGTCGCCCGCCATCACGTGCTGGAACAGCGGCACCGGCCGGCGCTCGCTCACCACCACCGCCATGGCGCCGCGCACCTCGGCCAGCCAGTCGCCGAGCTCCTCGGCGTTGCTGACGGTGGCTGACAGCCCCACCACCTGCACCGACGGCGCCAGGCCCAGGATGACCTCCTCCCACACGGGGCCGCGGAACCGGTCGGCCAGGTAGTGGACCTCGTCCATCACCACGTAGCCGAGCCCGTCGAGGGTGGGCGAGCCGGCGTAGATCATGTTGCGCAGCACCTCGGTGGTCATCACGACCACGGGGGCCTCGCCGTTGACGGTGACGTCGCCGGTGAGCAGGCCGACCACGTCGGCCCCGTGGGCGGCGACGAGGTCGCGGTACTTCTGGTTCGACAGCGCCTTGACGGGCGTGGTGTAGAAGCACTTGCGGCCCTGGGCGAGCGCCAGGTGCACCGCGAACTCCCCCACCACCGTCTTGCCGGCGCCGGTGGGGGCGGCCACGAGCACCCCGGTGCCGGACTCCAGGTGGCGGCAGGCGTCGCGCTGGTAGCCGTCGAGGCCGAACGGGTAGCGGGCGGCGAACGCCTCGTACGCCGACGTCATGGCACGAACACCGTCAGGTGGGCCGGCAGCGAGGTGCACACCAGCGGTACCGGGCCCAACGCCTCGCCGTCGGCCATGCCGAACAGGCCGGGCCCGTCGATGGTCACCTTCGACACCCGGACGCGCTCGACCGCCGGGTCCTTGACGAAGCCGCCGTTGAACATCAGGGGCAGCAGCCGCAGCAGCGTGGCCCGGCTGACCGGGTGGATGATCGTCACGTCGAGCAGCCCGTCGGTGATCGAGTAGCCGGGGGCGATGCGCATCCCGCCGCCGAACACGCCGCTGTTGGCGACCCCCACGAGCATGGCCGTCTGCTTGCGGCGCACCCCGTCGAGCAGCAGGTCGTAGCGCAGCGGCTCGAAGTCGGCGAGCTCGGCGAGGGCGGCGTACGCGTAGGCGACCGGGCCGATCGGCACCGTCATGCGGTTGGCGCGCCGGTTCACCAGCGAGTCGTAGCCGGTCGACACCACCGAGCCCACGAGGCGTCGGGTGGCGCCGCCGGTGAGGGCGCCGTCGACCTGCATCAGGTCCATGCGCACGGTGCCGCCGGCAGCGATCACCCGGGCGGCCTTGACGGGGTTCGCGGGCACCCCGACGCCGCGGCAGAAGTCGTTGCCCGTGCCGGCCGGCACGAGCCCCAGCGGCACCTCGGAGCCGCCGGCCGCGTTGAGGCCCAGGGCCATCATCCCGTCGCCGCCCATCACGATGAGGCAGTCGCGGCGGCCGCCGTGGGCGCCGGGTCGTGCCGACTCGACCGCGTCGACGCAGCGCAGTCGCGCCTCCTCGTACGAGGTGGCCTGGTGGACGCGCAGCGACACGCCGGGCATGCCCTTGAGGAGCTCGCGCAGCACGGTGGGCAGCACCCGTCCCGCCTTGCCGCGACCCGCGGTGGGGTTCACCACGACCGTCGCCGTGGGCAGCGCCGCCGCGGCCATCAGTCGAGGCTCACGGCGAGATCGTCGGCCGCCTCCCGTCTCGCCTTGATCCGGTCGTGGCGGCGGGCGATGAGCTCGGACACCACGTACATGATCCCCATCGGGGCGGCCAGCGCCGTCATCGAGAACGGGTCACCCGACGGGGTGGCCACGGCCCCGAAGAGGAAGCAGCCGAAGATGGCGTAGTTGCGTGCCGCGCCGAGCTGGCTGCCCTTGACCACCCCGATGAGGTTGAGCATCACGAGCACCACGGGCAGCAGGAACGACACCCCGAACAGCAGGATGAGGGTCATCTCCAGGTTGAGGAAGTCGTTGATGTCTTGGAGGTTGAGCACCCCGCCCACGGTGAAGCCCAGCATGAACGCGAAGCCGGTGGGCAGGATGAAGTAGCCGAGGGCGCACCCGGACAGGAACAGCGGGATGGCGGCCCCCACGAACCGGACGGCGTAGCGCTTCTCCCGCTCCAGCAGCGCCGGCACGACGAACGCCCAGAACTGGTAGAGCCACACCGGGGATGCGGCGATCACCGCGCACACCAGCGACGCCTTGAGCGCCAGCAGGAACGGCGAGACCAGGTCCTTGTTGATGAGCTCGGCCTTCGCCCCCGGCGTGCTGGCGAGGTACTGGTCGATGGCCCGGTTGTAGGGCCAGATGATGAGGGCCACGAGCTGGCGGTAGAAGATCGCCGCCACGACGAACGCCACGAGAACGGCGATGATCGACACCACCACGCGGTAGCGCAGCTCGCGCAGGTGGTCGTAGAGCGACATGGTGCCGTCGGGTGACGGCGGCGGCGGGGCGAACGCCCGCCACGACTCGCGGGCAGCGTCGACGCGGCGCCGCACCCGGCGCCGGAGGACGCTGACCACCCCGGGCACGGGGTCAGGCGTCCTTGGTGCGCTCGGGCGCCTCGACGGGCTCGCTCACCCGGTCGGCGACGGACTCGATCGGCTTGGGGTCGGCGGCCGCGTCGTCCTTGGCCGCGCCCTTGGCCTCGTCGCCGCGCACCTCCTCCTTGAACTCCCGGATCGCACGCCCGGCGCCCTTGCCCATGCCGGCGAGACGCGTCCCGCCGAAGAGCAGCAGCAGAACGATGAGCAGGACGATCCACTCCATACCAGCTGGCAACCCGAGCATGGACGACTCCTTCACTGAACCGGCCGCGTCTCAGCCGTGCGCAGCCATCCTAGCCACGACCCCCACCGGCCCCCGCATCGCGACCCACGACGCCCGTACGGGCACCGACCGCCCGAGCAGCCGGTGCGTCGGCGGACGAGGAGCGTTCGGGGTGGGGCGGCCGTCGCCTCAGTCGACGACGGCACGAGCGGGCCGAGGGGGCTCGCCCGCGGTGCCGGCGAGGGCCCGGTCGGCCTCGACGGCGAGCTCGTCGACCAGCGCGGCGGCCTCGTCGACCACCTGCCACAGCTCGTCGAGGCCCTGGGTGACACGGTCGAGCTTGGCCATGGTGCGACGCCAGCGCCGGATCGCCACCACGACGGTCGCGATCGTGCAGCCGAGGGCGAAGGCGAACGCCAGCACGATCAGACCCATGCGGGCACCTTACCCGAGCCCGTACCCCGCCAGCGCCTCCCGGGCGGCGAGGACCGCGGCGTCACCGGCCGCGGCGGGCGTGACGCCGCGCACCAGCGGGCCGAGGCGCAGCAGCAGCCACCGCAGCCAGGTGGGGTCGGCCACCAGCAGGACGACCCGCAGCCCGTCGCCGAGCGGCTCGACCCGCAGGCACGGGTAGCACTCGGCCACCCAGGCGGCGCCCGGGGCCAGGTCGAGG
>JBHAES010000043.1:0-2935 GCA_041855725.1 Actinomycetota bacterium | reverse complement strand
GCACCACCCCGGCGCCGAACCCCTTGGTCACGTCGACCTGCGGCGTCCACCGCGTGCCGGACGGGACCGAGCGGGGCGCCAGCCAGCCCAGCACGCGGGGTCGCGAGCGACCCACCTGGTCGAGCGTACGGACCACGAGGTCGGAGCCGTCGCTGAAGGCGAACCGGCCGTTGCCGTCCTCGGCCACCGCGGCCGAGCCGTCGAGCGGCACGGTGGCACCCGTGGCGGCGACGACCACCTCGGTGGCGGTGCGGTAGTAGCCGTCGCCCGCGCCGACGACCCGGTGGGGGAGCTGCGTGGTGACGCCGGTCGCCAGGTCGTGCACGTGCTCGGAGCGGCCCGCGACGTAGCCGTAGACCTGGTCGCCCCAGATGCCGTTCCACCGGATCCCGGCAGGCAGGGTGGTGTCGGGCCGGTTCCCGCGCAGGTCGCGCACCACCCAGGTGGACCCCTGCTGCAGCAGCGCCCGGCTGCCGAAGAGGGCCACGGCCCCCTTCGCGTCGAGCTCGGTGCCGTCGACCAGCGACACGCCCTGGTCGGTGAGCAGGTAGGGGCCGCTGAGGGCCAGCCGCTGGCTCGTGGGCGCGACCCGCCCCTCGACGCCTCGGTCGAAGAGGGTCAGTCCGGCGGCGCCCGCGGTGACGACCCGGGCCCCGGAGCCGGCCACGGCGGCGGCCCGCGCCCCCACCGCCTCCTCGGGGCCGATCGCGCCGCTGACGGCGCGGCGCCACACCGGCAGCTGGCCGTCGGCGACCGGGGGTCGGTTCGCCCACGCCCCCCACAGGGAGCCGCTGCCGAAGGCGAGCGTGGCCGGCTGGGCCCGGTGGTTCCACACCCCGTCGAACGCGCGGGTGAGCCGACCGGTGGCGTCGACCCAGTAGTACGTGGAGCGGGGCCCGTCGCCGGCGCCGTTCACCAGGCCGGGGCCCTTGCCGGCGGGCTGGACGAGGCCCAGCCGCACCCCGGCGGGCGGCTGCACCGGCTGCGCCGACGACGGGGTGACGACGTGGCTGACCCCCTGGTAGGACACCACGGCGTAGTCAGCCGTGCCGGCGATCTCGGGCTGCCCGCCGCCCTCGCGGCGGGTCAGCCGGTGGCAGGAGGCCGGACCCATCGTGGCCCCGACGAAGCGGCTGCACGCCTCGACCTCCTGCTGGTCGTCACGGATCCAGTGGACCGCCCCGCCCGCGGTCACGGTACGGCCCGCCTCGCCGTCGAGCACCACCACGTCGGATCGCGCGGTGCCGTCGAGACGCACCGCCTGGACGACATCGTGGACGGTGCCGGTGCTCACCGCGACCCACTCGTCGTCGACGAGCAGCACCCGTGCCTGCTCGCCGTCGAGGTCGGTGGCCACCCTCCTCACCTCACCGCCGTAGGGCTGCACCAGCAGCGTCACCCGGCGGGTGCGCGGGTCGGACTCCCACCCGAGCGCGAGCCGGGCGGCGACGACCGCCGGGGTCAGCTGGAGCGGCACGGTGTCACCGGCGCCGGTGACGATGTCGTGGCGCACCGCCGTCGACCCCAAGACGGCCACCACGTGACGGTTGCCCCCCTGGCGCCAGCCCCCGTCGACCTGCGGGAGGTTCACCGGGGCCCACGTGGCGCCGGAGTCGTGGCTGGCGAGGAAGGCACCGTCGCGCTCCTCGGCGAGCAGGTGGGCACCCGACACCCCCACCACCCGCAACGGGGTCGAGGCGTCAGCCTCCCCCGACGGCAGCGGCTCCCGCAGCTCGGTGGCGGCCGCGGCGGGGGGCGCGGCGCCGAGCAGGGTGGCCCCGGCGAGCGCCAGGGCGAGGAGCGGGCGGGCGGCGGCCAGCAGACCGGAGCGCCACGACGGGCCGTTCGGTGTCATGGCCCAGACCATAGACGTGGCCGCTGACAGCCCGCGAGGTGATGTCGGATCCTCTCATGCTGGGCTCACCGGCCCGCGCCGCCCGCGTCGCCGCGGTCAGCGAACGGTCGCTCGCCGCACCTCAGCGGTCGATGGACGGCCGCAGCGGCGGCACCCAGAAGGCGAGCCCGAGCACGCCGATCCCCAGCGCCACGTAGACGACCACGTCGAACGCCTTGTGCCGCACGCGCAGCAGCCCCGACCGCTCCCCCAGCAGCAGCCGGAGCCCGGCCGCCCCCACCAGGGCCACCCCCATGACGGCGGACCCGCGGCGCCAGTGGCCCGGCGGCAGGATCCCGTACGCGGCGCCGGCGAGGAACGTCACCACCACCACGAACCACGCCCACTGGCGCCGGACCATGCCGGCGACCCCCTTCCGCTCGCGCAGCGGCACCCGGGTGCTCACCCGACCCCCCGCCACGTACCCGGCATGTCAGGCCGCCGCCTGCTGCTCGGCCCGCTCCACCACGTTGGTGAGCAGCATGGCGCGCGTCATCGGGCCGATCCCGCCCGGCACCGGCGCCACCAGCGAGGCGACGTCCCACACCGACGGGTGCAGGTCGCCGACGAGGCCGGCCGGCGTCCGGCTGATGCCGACGTCGACGGCGACCGCGCCCGGCTTGAGCATGTCGCCGCTGATCAGGCCCGGGGCGCCGGCGGCCGCCACGACGATGTCGGCCTGCGCCACCTCGGCCGCCAGGTCACGCGTGCCGGTGTGGCACAGGGTCACCGTGGCGTTCTCCGTACGCCGGGTCAGCAGCAGCCCCAGGGGGCGGCCGACCGTGGTGCCGCGACCCACCACCACGACCTTCGCGCCCCGCAGCGGGACGTCGTAGCGGCCGAGGAGCTCCACGACGCCGCGCGGGGTGCACGGCAGCGGCGCGGGGCTCATGAGCACGAGCCGGCCCAGGTTGGTGGGGTGCAGCCCGTCGGCGTCCTTGTCGGGGTCGACCTGCTCGAGCGCCCACGCGTCGTCGAGGTGGTCGGGCAGGGGCAGCTGCACGATGTAGCCGGTGCACCGGGGGTCGGCGTTGAGCCGGG
>JBHAES010000042.1:0-4942 GCA_041855725.1 Actinomycetota bacterium | reverse complement strand
GCGGCGGTGGCGGCGCGGGGGCAGGACCTGCGGCCGCAGCGCGACACCGAGCTCGTGGCCCTGGTACGCCAGCAGGCCGACCGCAACCAGGAGCTCACCGCCCGGGTCGCCTCCGCCCGGGCCGAGGTCGACCGGCTCACGTCGCAGGCGCCGGTGCAGGACGAGGCGCAGGCGGCGCGGCTGCGGGAGGTCTCCGACGCGGCCGCCATGACGCCGGTGCGGGGACCGGCGGTGACGGTCACCCTCTCGGACGCCCCCCTCGACGTGAAGCCCGAGGGCGTCGCCGAGGACAGCCTCGTGGTGCACCAGCAAGACATCCAGGCGGTCGTGAACGCGTTGTGGTCGGGCGGCGCCGAGGCGATGACCATCCAGGGCCAGCGCGTCACGAGCCGGACCGGGGTCAAGTGCGTCGGCAACGTGGTCGTGCTGCACGGCACCCCGTACGCCCCGCCCTACGTGGTGACCGCGATCGGCGACCAGAAGCGCATGGAGGCCGCGCTCTCGTCGTCGGCGTGGCTGGGCGTCTACCGGCAGTACGCCGACAAGTACGGCCTCGGCTACTCCCAGCAGCGGGTCGCCGAGGTGACGATGGACGGCTACCAGGGTCCCGTCGACCTCGTCCAGGCGACACCGCGCCCCTCCTGACCCCCGCCTGCGCGGTGGCGGCGACCCGCCGACCGTCCGGGGCGGCTCGTACGAACGGTGCCGTCCGGTCGACCCCGACGCTTCCTGCGACGTCGGCCGGGTCGGGGCGAGGGCCGGTCAGCGCAGGCCGGCGACGAACTGGTCCAGCTCGACGGCGGCCTGCTGCGACGCGGCGGCGGGGGTGGCGGTGACCTTGCCCCACACCTTCACCGAGACGCCCACCTCGTCGACGCGCCGCCAGCACGACACCCAGCCGCCCACCGCGGCCCCCAGCAGCTGCTGCCGCAGGGCGGCCGGGGTCGCCGAGCCGAGCTCTGCCGGCTTCTCAGGCGTGAACGCGCACCTCGTCGCCGCCGACCCGGGTGCCTCGACGGGGCCGTTCACGAGCTTGGTGCGGGCGATCTCGACGTCGGACATGAGCACCGTGCCGGGCTCGTGCGCATGGGTGACGAGCAGCCGGGCGCCGAGCGGGCTGCCGTAGTCGGCGACGACGGTCGGCGCCCCGTACGCCTTCGTGTACTGCAGCCCGGCCTGCTCCAGCAGCGCCCGGGCGGTCGCCGGGTCGGCGCCCTGCTGGTCGGTGCGCGCGTACGTCAGCAGCGAGGTGGGTGTGGCGTCGAGGGTGAGCGCGGGCGGCGTGACCTCCCTCGACCCTGCCACGGTCGCGGCCACCCAGCCGCCGCCGGCGCCGAGCAGCAGGCCCGCCACGAGCCCGGCCCCGGCGACCAGCCAGGCCGGGCGGCGCCTCGAGGGGGGCGGCGGCGCGTCGTCGTCGCGAGACGGCCACGGCGTACGGTCGGTGGGCACAGCGAGAGTCTGGCACACCCCCGGTGCCGCCACCCCCGGCACCGGCCCCTCCGCCCCCGGCCCAGGGGTGGCGAAGGATGGAGCCGGTCTCGGCTCCGTCCTGCGGCGGGTCCGCCAGCGCGCGGGCGGGTCGGGCCGCGTTGCGGGGGGTGCGGGGCGAGTGCGGTGACGTCGTACGTCGCGGGGGTCGGGTCCTGCTGCGGGGGCGGTGGCCAGGGGGCGACGAGTCGTCCCGGTCCCCCGGACCGAGCGGCGCCGCGGGCTGGTGGCTCGGGGCGCCGCCCCGCGCGGGCCCGGTCCGGCGCGCGGGCCCGGCGTACGGGCTGCCCGCGAGGTCCCGCGATCGTACGGGTTGTCAAGTACGCTCCCAGGCATGACCATGAACTGGCGCGCCCGGGTGCTCACCGCCGAGCAGCTCGACGCCCTGCGCGAGCACCCCGACGAGGCGGCCCGGCTCGCGACGTTCACCACCAAGGAGCCCGGCACCCTCACCCTCCACAACCTGTGGCACGGGCTGAACTGGCTGCTCATCCGGGCCGAGGACCCGATCCTCGGCGGCCGCGACATCGGCCCGTCCATCGGGCCCACCGGCCCCGCCCGGCTGCTGCTGCCCGACACGGTCGCCGCCACGTGGGCGGCGCTCGAGGTGGCCACCGCCGACGACATCCGCGCCGCCTACGACCAGGACGCCATGCTCGACGAGTCCGTCTACCCGCCCATCTGGGGCGACGCCGACGTGCTCGAGGGCCGGCTCGTGCCCGCCTTCGAGAAGCTGCGCACCTTCTACCGCAAGGCCGCCGGCTCGGGGGTCGCGGTGCTGACCGCGATCATGACCTGAGCGTCGACGGCGGACCCGGCGCCAGCCGAGGCGCGTCGACGCCGGTACCGCCACCGGGAGCTCTGGCCCCCAGCCGGCGGACGGGTACCGCCGGTCAGGCGCGGGACAGGGGCAGGTAGAAGATGTGCTCCTGCGCCGAGCCGCCCCACGACTTCGTGCCGGTCTGGAGGAGCGTACGGTCGGCGTACGAGACCTCGGCGAGCTGCAGGATGATCCAGCCGGTCGGCTCGAACGGCACCTCGAACGTGGCGTCGATGCGGCACGGCACCCGGCCCGTCCCCGGGGGCAGCTCGAGGTCGACCCTCGGGGCGCCCGTGTCCCACGACCCGGCGGCGAGCTCGCCGGCCACCAGGCGCCGCGACACCGGGTCGACCACCACCGTGGCGGCGCGCGACAGGCTCGACAGGTTCACCGTGTCGTCGCGGCTGCTCTCGCAGCCGGCGAGGATCCGCACCCGCTCCTCCTGGCTGAGCAGGTTCGTCCGCGGCAGCAGGTAGGCCTCGTACGGGGTGAGCCGGAACCCGTCCATGTCGACCGTGTCGCCCGGCATCGCCGCGAGGGGACGGTAGCGGCGCGGCTCGAACCCGCCGAACCCGTGCACCGCGCCCACGACCATGGCGAGGAACGCCAGCGGGACGGCCCACCGAACCCACCGTGGGCGCAGCCGCCGCGGGGGCGGCCAGTCGTCGGCCAGCCCGTCGGTGTCGCGCCAGATCCTGGCCATGGCACCGATCCTACGAGCGCACCAGCACCGGCAGCGCCTCGGCCGCGGGTTCGCGGACGACCACGTCGACCACGTCGTCGTACGGGGTCTGCTGGGCGTTGACGATCACCGTCCGCGCCCCGGCCCGGATCGCCAGCGGCACCAGCCCGGCGGCCGGGTGGACGGTGAGGGAGGTGCCGACGGTGAGGAGCAGGTCGCAGTCCCAGACGGCGGCGGTGGCGGCGTCGATGACGTCGGTGTCGAGCAGCTCGCCGAACAGGATCGTGGTGGCCCGGGTGATGCCGCCGCAGCGGGGGCAGCGGGGGTCGGGGTCGCCGGCCCGCACCCGGTCGAGCAGGTCGGCCATGTCGCCGGTGGCGGGGCAGCCGTCGCACTGCCACCGGCGGCTGCTGCCGTGCACCTCGATGACGTCGCGGGTGCCGGCGTCGGTGTGGAGGCCGTCGATGTTGGTGGTGACGCAGGCCCGCAGCCGGCCCTGCCGCTGCAGCTCGGTCACGGCCTGGTGGGCGGCGTTCGGCCGGGCGGCCCAGGCGGGCGAGTGGAGGTAGCGCTGCCACGACGCCCGCCGCACGTCCGGGTCGTTCAGGTACCAGTCGAGGGTCGACATGCGCTCGGCCAACGGGTCCTTGGTCCACTCGCCCTGGGGCCCGCGGTAGTCGGGGATCCCCGAGGCCGTCGAGATCCCGGCGCCGGTGAGCACCGTCACCTGCGACGCGTCGCGGCAGAGGGCGGCCGCAGCGGCCAGCGTGTCGGTCATGGTCCCATCCTGCTCCGTACGGGGGCGGCGCGCGTCGTGGTCCGGGTCGTACGTCGCGTACGGGGTCGTAGGTCGCGTACGAGGGTGCATGCGTTCTCTCAGGAAACCCTCATCGATCACGGGACAACGTCGGGGGCCGGTCGAGCGTCGTCACGGTCATGAAGCACGACGCGGAGCCTGCCGTCGACGACCCTGCGGCCGGGCTGCGCCGGTGGCGGACGCTGGCGTCGGCGGTGATCCTGCTGGCGCTCGTCGGGGTCGGGTTCGCGCTGGCCCGCGAGCTCGTCCCGGCGCTCACCAGGCCGCCCAGCGGTGTCCCCGCCCCGGCCGGGTCCGCCCCGGCTGAGACCCCCGCCGCCACCACGGCCGGTACCCCGTCGGCCGCGACCACCCCGAGCCGGTCGACGCCCGCCGCCCCGAGCGCGGCGAGCGCGGCGAGGACGACGTCGAGGCAGCCGACCGCGCGTACGACCACGGCGAGACGGACCACCGCGCCGGCCACCACGAGGCGGACCACAGCGACCACGACGAAACCGGCCACGAAGACCGCCACGGCGTCGGGCAGCCCGCGCGCGACGCCGACCGCCACCGCGACGGACGGCGCGTCGGACCCGGGCTGCCCGTGACCCGCCGTCGGTGCCGCTGCGCACCGGCGGAGCGGCGACCCGGGCCCGACGGGGGGTCTGAAGGATGGGAGCCGAGATCGACTCCCATCTTTGAAGCTGCGTCTGACAAGGGGAAACCCTCGACGGGCGGCGGTGGCGGGAGGGCGGGTGAGGATTCGAGCCGAGATCGGCTCCAATCCTTCAGGCGATCCTGCCGGGCCCGGTGACGCCTCGCCGCGGTGCCGCTCGGGCCGCAGGGCGGGCCGAGGTGGTCTGGGAAGATGGGGGCATGCGTGCGCTCATCACGTGGGACTGGCCGACGACCCCGGCGCTCATCGCGGTGGTGCTGCTGGCGGCGCTCGTGACGCAGCTCGTCGTGCACGTCGCCATGACCGCCCAGGCACCGCCCACGCGCTCGCCGCGCGTGGGTTTTGTGGTGTCCAGGGCGGTCGGCAACTCCGTGGTCCGCCACCGGGTGGTGCGGCGTCTGCGCGCCCTCGTCGCGGCGCGTCTGCACCAGCTGCCTCCCGGCACCGACCTGGTCGTGCGGGCCCAGCCTGCAGCCT
>JBHAES010000041.1:0-5263 GCA_041855725.1 Actinomycetota bacterium | reverse complement strand
GGTGCGCCTCGTCGACAACGAGGACGTCAAAGGCGTAGGAGCGGGCAGCGCCGGACCGGGCGGCGTCGGCGAGGACCTCACGCAGGAGCCGCTGCGCCCGCACGCCGGGGAGCCATGCCATCGAGACGATAACGCGCGGGTGAAGGCGCAGCGGGTTGGCTGCCAGCCCGAAGGTGCGCCGGTCAGCCGCCATCTGGGCAGAATCGACGATGACGAAGTCGAGGCCGAATTTCTCTCGCATCTCGGACTGCCACTTCAGGGCCAGACTCGGTGGGCACACGATGATGACCGATCGGGCCCGGTGGCGCAGCAGGAGCTCCTGAATCACCAGGCCCGCCTCTATGGTCTTGCCTAGGCCGACGTCGTCTGCCAGCAGAAGGTTCGTGCGTGGCGCGGCCAATGCTCGGCGCAAGGGCTCGAGCTGATAAGCCTCCAGGGTGGCGCCGGAGCGAAACGGCGCTTGGAAGGCCTTGGGGTCGGCGGAGGTGACCGCACCCCACCGCACCGCATCGACGAAGGCGCCGAGCGCGTCGGGGTCGTCGAAAGCGTCGGCAGAGATGGTCTCGGGCAGGCCCCGGTCGGGGACCACCGACTGACCAAGCTCCAGTTCCCAGACCACGGTGAGTTCCTCACCCATGCGGTCCTCGTCGAGGGACTGGAGCGAGACGACGTGCTTCAACCGATGAGCCTCATCGGCGGCTCCTCCACGCAGCTCCTGCTGAGCGACGTCTGTCACAGCCCAGACGCAGCCCCGCACCCGAACCACCTGTCCAGGGTGAGGCACAGCAGGCGTGCACGGCGCGCCAGAGATCTGAGGCACAACAGGCTCCTTGTGCAGGTTGGGGAGGGTCCCCCGCCATGACTGACTCGGAGCCAGCGCTCCGCGACAGGGTCACCATATCGAACCGCCCTGCCTCGTCGCTCCTCGCAACGCCGGCACTTCCGACTCAGCAACCTGCCGTTCAAGGCGGGCACGACTGCTGACACCGCTGGAGCGGCCATCCTCTCAGTGAGGCACCCTGTCGGCAAGGGTCAGGATTCGATGACAGCGGGTCGCGAGACCGAGTCTGACGGAGCCCGACCATTCCTGACAGCAAGCTCGACCGGACCGTGTTGAGGGCGCGTGCATGGCCTCCGACCAAGCTCGACCTCGACTCGGGGGTCTGCGTCCGGAGGAGAACGCCTTCATGTCTATCTTCGATCGCGCTTCATGCGCAGATGTGTGGGGTTACGTCGTAGAATGCACTGGGTGGTCGGGATGATCGGCATCGAACTCAGCCTGAGTACCTCAACGGACGGTGCGGTCTCGACCTGAGGCACGCTTGATGAAGCAGCGAATCGTGGTTGCGGACCGCCAGTGGACGGACTTGCTTCGTTGTGCACGGCGAGTCCTCGGTTCACTCCAGCCGGCGCTGCAGCAGGGTCGCGACGAGCTCGGTGAAGGTGGCGAACCGGTCGGCGTCGCTGTCGGGCTCCAAGCACCCGGCGTCGACCAGCAGCCACTGGGCGACGGTCGACGAGTAGCCGAGCGCCTGGTCGTCCATGATGCCGATCCGGGTGAACCCGGCGGGGACGTCATCCTGCTCGGAGGCCACCTGCCGGGCCCCGTAGACGACGAGGCCGTTGACCTCGAACCCGTCACAGATGCTGAGGAGCTCGCGGTAGTCGGCCGGCATGGCGATCCCGGCCTCCGCCTGGAACGCTGCCGCGGCCTTGGCGATCGCGCCCGCCCCGCGGGGCTTGGGCACGCGCCACCCTGGCGGGATGGCAGCGACCAGGTCGGGCAGCGGCGGCACGTCGCGCCTCGATGGGGCGGGAACCTCGGTGGCGGTGAACCCAGGGACGAATCGCTCGGCGGCGTCGAGCAGCAAGGCGTGGTCGTCCGGATAGGTGGTGAGCTGGTGGCCGAAGGCGGTGTGGCACCACTGCTGGGCGGTGGTGTCCCAGCCGAGATGGCTCGCAGGGCCGCTCGCCACGGGGATGACGGGGGCGGCGATCGGGGCCATCTCGCCGATGAACCGCCACCCGGCGGTTCGCTTCACCCCGTAGATCGTCAGGTCGCCGACCTGCATGGCGTCGGTCAGCTCGAGAAGCCTGCGGTACGTGGGTGCGGCAGGGAGACCGACCTCAGCCAGCACCTCGTCGACCCGCGCTGCCCGGGCGGGTCTGGTGGGCCGGCCGGCGGCCAGGAGGCGCTGAAGGAACGCGTCATCGCTCATGGGTCAAGCCTGTCACGCGAGACGCCGTGCGGCCTACGTGCGGGGTCGTGGGGGGACGAAGAGGTATCCGTCGATGGTCTGCTCGGTGGTGATGGTGCGCACGTCCTCGTGCTGGGCGCATCGCCCGCCGATCGCCTGCTGCTCGGCGTGCGGGTCGGTGCGGCCCTCGTTGTCGACGACGATCGCGCTGGTCATCGAGCTCGCCTGCTCGCGGGTGGGTGCAGCCGGGCCGTGGCCGGGGGTGCGCTGGCGGGTGGTCGGGGGGTGCGCGGCGCCGGCGAGGGGGTGCGGGAGGGCGGCGCGGCGAGGGCCCATAGGTCGTGGGGCTCAGCGGTCGGTGCCGGTGGCCCCAGCCAGGTCGGCTGCCAGCGCCGGCACCGTCTCGTCGACCAGGGCGTCGAGGTCGAGGGTGGAGGTGCGTGCCAGCAGGGCGGCCTCGAGCGGCGCGGCGCACACGACGACGAGGGTGCGGTCGTCGTCGAGGTCGAGCAGGTACCAGGTCTCCTGCCCGGGCAGCGAGCCGGCTGCCAGCGACTCGCGCAGGTCGTCGGTGAGCCGTTTCAGCAGGCCGGCGTGCAGGCCGCTGCCGTGGAGCGCCAGCCCGGTCTCGACGTGCCACACGTCGCAGCCCAGGTACGTCTCGCCCAGCCGCGTCTCCACGCGGGCGACCGCCTCGTCGATCAGTGCCGGGTCCACGATCGGCCTCCTTCGCTCGGGTGCGTCCGTGGCGCGTACGGGCTCGTACGGCCACCGGGCTGCCAGCAGACTACGGGGCCCGCGCCGGGGCCGGCGCCGGGGCAGGTCGTGTCGCGGTCGGCCAGCCCCCCGGGCGTCGATGCTGCGGGGGCTCCTGGTGGCCGGTGCCGGGGCGGCCGGGGCGCTGAGACCACTGGTGGCGAGGTCCGGTGAGCTGGCGCAGCCGGTACGTCGGCGCGGTGCGGCCTGAGCCCGTGGGCGGCACGCGGCGCCGGCGACCGCCGGCCGCGGCCCTCGTCGCCCCGCTCGGCGAGGCTCGGCGAGGCCCGCGGGGTCGGCCCGACCTGTGGTCGCCGGCCGGCACCGGCGGCGACGGAGCGGCGTACCCCACCCCACCTGCGGAGTGAGAATGATTATCAGATACGCTCTCGGGCATGCCTCGCCTTCCTGCCTGGATGCTCGACCCCCGCATCGCCCCGCACACCGTCGGCGTCACGGGTCGGCTGGTGCAGGTGAGCGCGGTCACCCTCGCGGCCACCGGGGCCTCCGTCGGCGCCGCGTTCCTGCTGGCCGACACCACCTCGCGCCTGCTCACCGAGGACCCCCGCGGCCCGTGGACCCCGCTGGCCTGGGCCGTGGCCCTGCTCGTCGTCCGGGCCGTGCTGCTGTGGCTGCGCGACGTGCTCGCCCTGCGCACCGGCACCGCCGTCGCCCGCCAGATCCGCCGCCGCCTCTACGACCACATCCTGCGCCTCGGCCCCGGCCACCAGTGGCCCGGCGGCGCCGCGCGAGCCCACGTCGTCGCCGTCGACGGCTGCGAGCACATCCGGGGCTACGTCGGGTCCTACCTCCCCCAGGCGATCGCCTCCGTCGCCGTGCCCAGCGTGCTCCTCGTCGTGATCGGCGCCCAAGACCTCGGCGTGGCCGCGCTCATCGCCGTGATGCTCCTCGCCGTGCCGTTCGGGCAGCGCTACACCTCCCGGCTCCTCGGCCAGCGCGCCGCCGTCCACTGGGCCGCGTACGAGGCGTACGGCGCCAAGGTGTCGGACTCGGTCGCCGGGCTGGCCACCCTCGCCGGGCTGGGCGCCTCGTCGCGCCGGTCCGCCGACCTCGCCCGCGAGGCCGACGAGCTGCGCGCCGCCACCACGGCCACCATGAACGTGTCGCTCACCTCGTACGTGGTGACCGGGGCCGCCATGCTGCTCGGCACCTCGGGGGCCACGCTGCTCGCCGCCTGGCACGCCGCCGAGGGCACCCTGCCGGCGGGCGCGGTCGTGCTGGTGCTGTTCCTCGCCGTCGAGTGCTTCCGGCCGCTCCAGGAGCTGGCGAACTACTGGCACGAGGGGTTCTACGGTCTCGCGGCCGCCGCGGCCGTGGGCGCGATCCTCGACACCCCGCCCCCGGTCGCCGACGCGCCCGACGTACGCCGGGCCGCCTGGCTCGACGACCGCCCGGGCCCGCCCGGCTTCGAGCTGCGCGGCGTCCGCCTGCGCTACCCGGGCGCCACCCACGACGCGCTCGCCGACGTGACCGCCCACGTACCCGCCGGGCGGACGACCGCGCTCGTCGGCCTGTCCGGGTCGGGCAAGACCACGTTCACCGCCCTGCTGCTGCGCGACCGGGACCCCGACGCGGGCGAGGTGGTCCTCGACGTCGCCGGCCGCCAGGCCGACCTGCGGACGCTGCCCCTGGCGCAGCTGCGGCGGCTGTGCGCCCGCGTGACCCAGGACGTGGTGCTCTTCGACGGGACCATCCGGCAGAACCTCGTCGACGCGTCCGGCCGCGAGGTGGCCGCCGCCGACCTCGACGACGTGCTGCGGCAGTCCCAGGTGACCGAGTTCCTGCCCCAGCTGCCCGACGGCCTCGACTCGCCGGTGGGGGAGGGCGGCCGACGCCTCTCCGGCGGCCAGCGCCAGCGCATCGCCCTCGCCCGCGCCCTGCTCCAGGACGCCGCGCTGCTCGTGCTCGACGAGGCCACCAGCGCCCTCGACGGCGAGAACGAGGCCCTCGTCACCGCCGCCCTCCACGCCCACGCCGGTGAGCGCACCGTCGTGGTCATCGCCCACCGGCTGAGCACCGTCGCCGCCGCCGACCACGTCATCGTCCTCGACGCCGGACGCGTCGTCGAGGAAGGCCCGCCCGACCAGCTCGAGGCCCGCGGCGGGGCCTGGGCCGCGATGATGGCGCAGCACCGCGAGGCGGTGGCGGCATGCCGGTGAGGACCCACGCGCCGCAGCCCCCGCGCGGCACCCGCTACGACTCGCTCGCCTCGCTCCCGTACGTGCTCACCGGCTGGGGCGGGTGGTACGTGCTCACCCTCGCCTGGAACGTGGTCGTGCACGTCTCGG
>JBHAES010000040.1:0-2950 GCA_041855725.1 Actinomycetota bacterium | reverse complement strand
GGGCGAGGCCGTCTTCCCGGCCTGCCTCCACGACGTGAAGGCGGCCGTACGGTGGCTGCGGCGGTTCGGCCCCGAGCTCGGCCTGGACCCCGACCGGATCGCCACCTGGGGCGAGTCCGCGGGCGGGCACCTGGCGGTGTTCGCCGCGCTCGCCGTCAGCGACCCGGGCCTCGAGGGCGACGTGGGTGTGACCGGGGTGTCGTCGGCGGTGCGGGCCGCGGTGGGGTGGTACCCGCCGACCGACCTGCTCACCATGGACGCCCAGGCTCCCGCCGACGCCGTGCTGCGCCACGACGACCCCCAGTCGCCGGAGTCGCGACTGCTCGGCGCGCCGGTGCAGCAGGTGGTGGAGCTCGCCGAGTACGCCAGCCCGGTCTCCCACGTCTCCGCCGCCGCCGCGCCCATGCTGCTGCTCCACGGCGACCGCGACCGCGTCGTGCCCTGTCTCCAGAGCGTGGAGCTCGACGAGGCCCTGCGCCTCGTCCGCGGCAGGGTCACCCTGCGCCTCGTCGAGGGCGCCGACCACGTCTTCGACGGCGTCCCCCTGCCGCCGCTGGTCGACGAGTCGGTCGCCTTCCTGCGCAGCCACCTCGACTGAGATCGCGTACGCGGTCGCCAGGCCGGCGAGGGCGCCGTACGAGGTCGGCCGGCTGTGCGGGAGCGGGTCTGTGCGTACGTTGGCCGTCGGGACGGGACTGCGCGTCCGTACGCTGTCGGCGCGCGGGGCACCGACCCGCATCCCCCAGGTGCGTGGGGGGGTGCGGGGGTCAGCGGGTGCGGACGGCGTCGAGGGTCGCGGCCACGGCGGTGGTGACGACCTGCTCGACCACCTCGAGGGGTTCGCCGCGGTCGAGGGCGGCGAAGCCGGTGGCGAGGATGCCGTCGACCACGGCCGCCACGAGGGCCGGGTGCTCGGCGCCGAGGGCGCGCACCTGGTCGCCGAGGGTGCGTGCCATGGTGACGTGGGCCTCGGCGAGCTGGACCCGTGAGGCAGGGTCGACGGTGGCGACCAGCGACATGAGGCGTCCGTGGCCGGCGACCGCGGCCTCGGCGAGGTTCTGCCGGACGTAGGCGAGGGCCCGGTCGCGCGGGTCGTCGTGCGCGCGTACGGCCTCGTCGACCGCCTGGCTCCAGGCCGGCAGGTAGCGGGCGACGACGAGCACCTTGAGGTCGTCGACGTGCCCGACGTAGCGGTAGAGGCTGTTGCGGGCCAGCCCAGCCTCGGCGACCACGGCGGACGCGGTCAGCTCGCCGCCCTCGACGAGGATGCGCTCGGCCGCGTCGACGAGCGTGGCGAGCATGCGCTCCCGGTGCTCGCGGACGGTCGTCTCGGCGGCGATCTTCGGCACGGTGGCACTCTATGCGGCGGGCCGCTCAGGGGGTGGCGGTCTCGCGTACGGGCACCTTGGAACCCTCCGCCGGCAGCGCCTTGCGCAGCGCCAGGAAGAACAGCACGAAGCCGACGGTCAGCAGGATGTGACCGGTGCCGGAGATGCCGGCGATCGCCTTGGCGGAGGCGGCGGCCGGGTCGACCAGCGGCGAGCCGAGCACCTGGAGGGTGCCCTTGACCGTCAGCGTCACGAAGGTGACGGCGAGACCGATGTTGTGCACCACCACGAACGCGCGCCCCGTGCGGAACCGCCCGAGGTCGAGCCGGAGCTGCAGCAGCAGCGCGACAAGGAGCACGAGCGTGCCCAGCACCAGCGCGTGGGTGTGGGCGAAGGCGAGCTGGGTGCGCCCGGCGAAGCCGTGCACCCGGGTGACCTCGCGGTAGACGAGGCCGCTGAGGAGCCCGAGGGCGGTCCACGCGGCGGCGGACCGGTAGAGCGTACGGACCATGGCCACTCCTTTGCGACAGGGTGTCCCCATCCTGGCACATGGCGACAGGGTGTCGCAAAGATGGCGGGACCGGCGCGCGCACGGAAGCAAGGATGGGAGTCGATCTCGACTCCCATCTTCCGGCCGGCCGGGTGAAGTCGGCCGACCCAGGATTGGAGCCGATCTCGACTCCCATCTTCTGGCCGGACCCGGCGGGTCGGGGATCCCAGGATCGGAGTCGATCTCGGCTCCAATCCTCGCGACCCGTTGCGGTTCATACCCCTGGGGGGTATGATCACGAGGCATGGAGCACGTCGGCGGCCACCATCCTCCGTACGGGTACAGCGCGCACCGGGCCGACCATCTCGTCCGCCTGCGGCGGATCGAGGGGCAGGTGCGCGGCATCTCCCGCATGGTGGAGGACGACAAGTACTGCATCGACATCCTCACCCAGGTGTCGGCGGTGACGAAGGCGCTCCAGTCGGTCGCCCTCGGGCTGCTCGACGAGCACCTCAGCCACTGCGTGCGCAACGCGGCGGCCGCGGGCGGCCCCGAGGCCGACGCCAAGATCGCCGAGGCGTCGGCTGCGATCGCCCGCCTGGTCCGGTCCTGACCGGTCGACCCTCCCGCCCGGGCCCAGCCGTCCGGCACACCTGCACACCTGCCCACCGACCCGAGAGGCACCACCATGGAGTCCACCTACACCGTCACCGGCATGACCTGCTCCCACTGCGTCGACCACGTCACCGAGGAGGTGTCGGCGCTCGCCGGCGTCACCGACGTGTCCGTCACCCTCGACGGCGGGCGCATGGTCGTCACCTCCGACGCCCCGCTCGCCCTCGCCGACGTGGCCGCTGCGGTCGCCGAGGCCGGCGACTACCAGGTCACCCCGGCCTGACCACACCCCTCCCAGATCAGCGGCCCTTGTCACCGTACGGCCGCCTGACACCTCGGCGGGGGACGGTCCGGCCCGTCCCGACCGACCCCCGCCGCACCCGAGCCACTTCGAGCCGTCCCGCCGGCGCCGCCCGCGGGACCCCTCGTCCGGGCGCCATCGCCACCTCACGGAGGACCATGACCACCCGGACCGGTCCCACCACCGACCAGCCGCTCCCGGGCGCTGACGAGACCG
>JBHAES010000039.1:0-4523 GCA_041855725.1 Actinomycetota bacterium | reverse complement strand
TGCACTCCCCCGCCCGCACGGCCTGGCGCGCCGCGTCGATGCTGGCCGGGTCGTCGGCTGGCAGGATCACCGGCTCTGGTTCGGGCTCGGGGTCTGGTGGTCCAGGCTCCGGCTCTGGGTCGGCTGCCGACCCTGGACCGGGCTGCGCCGCAGCGGTGTCGGCGCCGATCTCGTCGACGACCGGCGCGGCGTCGTCGCCCGGCGCGCCGGCGGACCCGTCCGCGTCCCCTGGCTCGACCTCGTCGTCGCCGACCACCGCCTCGTCGGGCCCCTCCGCAGCGGCGTCGCTCGGCGACGGCTGCACCGCCTCGGCGGGCGCCGTCGGCGCCGAGGCGAGCTGGTCGGCCGGTGCGGGCTCGGGCGAGGCGGGGCCGTGGGTGCGGGAGCCCTCGTCGGCGTCAGGCTGAGGCGTGCTGTCGGTCACCGTCCCATCCTGCCAGTCCCCGACCAGGCTGCTGGCACGCTGTCCCGGCGACGGCCGCCGTGCCGCGCCGGCGCGACCGGCTGCCGACCCGCGGGTCAGCGGCGGACGGCGGTGACGTAGCGCCAGCGGTCGGTCAGGTCGCGGTGGTCGCGCACCCGGTCGAAGGCGCCGTGCCCGGCGAGCAGGTCGACCACCGCGTCGTGCTGCACCTCGGCGTGCTCGGCGGCCAGCAGCCCGCCCGGTCGCAGCAGCCGGGCGGCGGCGTCGGCGAGCACCCGCATGGCGTCGAGCCCGTCGGGGCCGGAGAAGAGAGCCAGGTGCGGGTCGAAGTCGCGCACCTCGGGCGGCACCGACTCCCACGCCTCGAGCGGCACGTACGGCGGGTTGGCGACAACGAGGTCGACCGTCGCGTCGAGCTCGGGCAGCGCGTCGGCCATGTCACCCTCGACGACCGTGACCCCGGTGCCGGCGAGGTTGCGGCCCAGGTAGGCGACGGCCTCGCCCGACAGCTCCACCGCCCACTGCTCCAGGCCGGGGGCCTCGGCGGCCAGCGCCAGCGAGATGGCACCCGACCCGGCGCACAGCTCCACGACCCGGTCGGGCGGGGCGACCCGCTCCAGGCACCACCCGGTCATCGTCTCGGTCTCGGGTCGCGGCACGAACACCCCCGGTCCCACCGCGACGCTCACCGTACGGAAGTGCGCCACGCCGGTGAGGTGCTGCAGCGGCTCCCCCGCCACCCGCCGGGCCACGAGCGCCTCGAGCCGGGCCGTGGCGGCCGGATCCAGCGGCGGGGCGACCAGCAGCCGCGACACGGGCACGCCGAGCACGTGGGCGACGAGGGTGCGGGCCTCGGCCTCGGAGCGCAGCCGGGACCGTACGGTGACGACGGCGGCCGTCGCGTCCATCAGGCGGCGGGTCCGGCCCCGGCGCGGCTGAGCCGCTCGGCGAGGTCGGCCTCGTGGAGGGCGTCCAGGAGGGGCTGGAGCTCCCCGCCGAGCACGACGTCGAGGTTGTGGGCCTTGAAGCCGATGCGGTGGTCGGCGATGCGGTTCTCGGGGAAGTTGTAGGTGCGGATCCGTTCGGAGCGGTCCACCGTCCGGACCTGCGAGCGGCGGGCCTGCGACGCCGACGCCTCGGCCGCCTCGGCCGCCAGCGCGGTCAGCCGGGCCCGCAGCATCCGCAGCGCCGACTCCTTGTTCTGCAGCTGCGAACGCTCGTTCTGGCACGAGACGACGGTGCCGGTCGGGAGGTGGGTGATGCGGACCGCCGAGTCGGTGGTGTTGACGCCCTGCCCCCCCGGACCGCTGGAGCGGTAGACGTCGATGCGCAGGTCGTCGGGGGCGATCTGCACCTCCTCGGCGTCGAGGTCGGGCATCACCAGCACGCCGGCCGCGGACGTGTGGATGCGGCCCTGCGACTCGGTGACGGGCACCCGCTGCACACGGTGCACCCCCCCCTCGAACTTCAGCACCCCGTAGGGCAGGTGCTCCGGGTCGGCGCCCGAGCCGGCCTTGACCGCCATGGTGATCGACTTGTAGCCGCCCAGGTCGGTCTCCTGGCTGTCGAGCACCTCGACGCTCCAGCCGCGCTGCTCGGCGTAGCGGGCGTACATCCGGACGAGGTCGCCGGCGAACAGCGCCGACTCCTCGCCGCCCTCGCCCGACTTGATCTCGATGAGGGCGTCGGCGGAGTCGTTGGGGTCGCGGGGCGCCAGCAGCCGGGTGAGCCGCTCCGTCGCCTCGGCGAGCCGCACCCTGAGGGCGGCCGCCTCGTCGGCGAAGCCCGGGTCCTCGGCGGCCAGCTCCTCGGCCGCGGCGAGGTCGCCCGTCAGCCGCTCGTGCTCGGCGAGCGCCCGCACCACCGGGGTGAGCTCCGCGTAGCGTCGGCCGATGCGCCGCGACCGGGACGGGTCGGCGTGGGTGGCGGGGTCGGCGAGCTCGGCCTCGAGGCGTGCGTGCTCGGCGACGAGCTCGGCGCTCGCCTGCTGGTCAGCCATCACCCATCCTCCTCGCGCTGTCGGTGCCCGCGTACGCGGCACGCACCGGGGCAGGGTCTCCCCCGCTCCCGGTGCGTGGTTCGTCGGCCCGTGGCCCCCGGGACGGCCGTGGGGCCTGCCGGGAAGGGCCTCGGCCGGTGCTGCCTAGCGCTTCTTGGTGCCGGTGGTCTTGGCGTAGCGGCGCTCGAAGCGCGCGACCCGGCCACCGGTGTCGAGGATCTTCTGCTTGCCCGTGTAGAACGGGTGGCACTCGGAGCACACCTCGGTGTGGATCTGGCCGTTGGCGGCCGTGGAGCGGGTGGTGAACGTGTTGCCGCAGCTGCAGGCGACCTGCGTCTCCACGTAGCTCGGGTGGATGCCCTGCTTCATTCGGATCTCCTTCGTCAGTCCCGGGTCGCCTCGTCGTGCGACGCTCCTTGGTGAGCCGTCAGGGCGTGAACCGGGTCCAGCGCCCCAGTATCCCCCACGGGTGCGACCGGACCAAATCCCGTCGGGCGTGGTCGCGCCGCTCCCGTACGTGGTCGCGGCCCGCGGGACGGCTCACGGGGTGGTGCGGCTGATCTTGACCAGGAACTCGCTGTTGCTCTGGGTCTGGCGCATCTGCTTGATGAGCATCTCGAGGGCCGCCTGGTCCTCCATGCCCGACAGCACGCGGCGCAGCTTCCAGATGATGGCCAGCTCCTCGCGGCCCAGCAGCAGCTCCTCGCGGCGGGTGCCGGAGGCGTCGACGTCGATGGCGGGGAAGATCCGCTTGTCGGCCAGGTCGCGCCGCAGCCGCAGCTCCATGTTGCCCGTGCCCTTGAACTCCTCGAAGATGACCTCGTCCATCTTGGAGCCCGTCTCGATCAGGGCGGTGGCGAGGATCGTGAGCGAGCCGCCGTGCTCGATGTTGCGGGCGGCGCCGAAGAACTTCTTCGGCGGGTAGAGCGCGGCCGAGTCGACGCCTCCGGACAGGATGCGTCCCGACGCGGGCGCGGCGAGGTTGTAGGCCCGGCCGAGGCGGGTGATGCCGTCGAGCAGGATCACCACGTCACGGCCCTGCTCCACGAGCCGCTTGGCCCGCTCGATCGCCATCTCGGAGATGACGGTGTGGTCGTCGGCCGGCCGGTCGAACGTCGAGGCGATGACCTCGCCCGAGGTGGTGCGCTGGAAGTCGGTGACCTCCTCGGGACGCTCGTCGACCAGCACCACCATGAGGTGGACCTCGGGGTGGTTGGCGGTGATGGCGTGGGCGACCGCCTGCATCACGAGGGTCTTGCCGGCCTTCGGCGGCGAGACGATCAGGCCGCGCTGGCCCTTGCCGATCGGGGCGACGAGGTCGATGATGCGGCCCGTCATGTTGGTGGCCGTGTGCTCCAGGCGCAGCCGCTCCTGCGGGTACAGCGGGGTCAGCTTCGCGAACTCGGGCCGGTTCCTGGCGGCCTCGGGCTCGCCGCCGTTGACGGTGTGGAGCTGGACGAGCGGGTTGAACTTCTCGCGCCGCTCCCCCTCCTTCGGCTGCTTGAGGGCGCCGGTGACGAGGTCGCCCTTGCGCAGCCCGTAGCGGCGCACGAGCGACAGCGACACGTAGGCGTCGTCGGGTCCGGGCAGGTAGCCGCTCGTCCGCACGAACGCGTAGTTGTCGAGCACGTCGAGGATGCCGGAGACGGGCACCAGCACGTCGCCCTCGTTGACGGTCGGCTCGGCGTCGAGGCGGTCCATGCCCGCGTTGGCGCCCCGCTGGCGCCGGTTCTGCCGGTCGCGGTTGCGGCGCCGCCGGCCGCGGCGGCCGCCGCCCTCGTCGTCGTCGAACCGGGGCTGCGCGTAGTCCTGCTGCGGGACGGGGTCGCTCTCGGAGGTCGCGGTGGCCGGCTCGGCGGCGGGCTCGGCCGACGCCTCGCCCCCGCCGCGGTTGCGGCGCCGGCGACGGTTCACGTGGTCGCCGCCCTCGTTGCCCCCGGGCAGGCCCAGCGCGGCCAGCCGGGCGCCGATCTCGTCGTCGGTGCTGGAGGTGGGCGCCGTGGCGGCGGGGGGCTCAGCCTGGGCCGCGGCGGTCCCGGTCCGGGCGGGCTCGGGACGGGTGGCGGCCTGCGCCTCGTCCGACGAGGCCTTCGTTGGCTG
>JBHAES010000038.1:0-4002 GCA_041855725.1 Actinomycetota bacterium | reverse complement strand
CTGGCAGCCGCCCGAGCCCGACGCCTGGTCCACCGCCCGGCCCGGCGGGTACCCCGACGCCTCGCCGGACGTGCCGACGGTCGAGCCGGTCGAGCCCGACCCGGTAGAGCGGGCCCCGGAGGCGTCCGAGGCCGCCGCAGCTCCCCAGCCCGTCGGCGCCTGGCCGTCGTGGCAGCCCGACGCGGTCGCGCCTCCCGCGCCGCACGACGGCCGGGACGATCCGGTCGACCATGGCCCCTTCGGCGGGGTCTCGTACGACTCCTCGTACGGCCCGCCGGCCCATGACGAGCCCACCGCGTGGGCGCCGGACGAGCCGGCCGAGACCCGGTGGGGGCCGGGCCCCACCGGCGGCACGGGGTGGGGCGCGTACGGGGAGCCGGCGGCCGAGGCGCGCCTCGACGGGTCCTGGGAGGTGGCTGCCCCCTCGGCGCCCGCGTCCTGGACCCTGCCGGCGCCCGAGCCGACGTACGAGCCCGAGCCGACGCAGCCCGCGTGGCAGCCGGACCCCTCGCCGTGGGCGCCCCCACCGGCCGACCCGGCCGACGAGCACCGGCGGGACGACCAGGCCCCCGTCCCCGGGGGGCCGTCGTGGGGCGGGCAGACCCAGCCCTCGCCGCCGGCCGCACCGTGGTCGCCGCCCGCCCCGCCCGTAGCCGATCCAGGCTGGGGGAGCGCCTCGGCGCCCGTCTCGCCGTGGCGCGACCCCGCCGCCGGCACCCTCGCAGCGTCGACCCAGAGCCCGCGGTGGGGCGAGGCGCCCCCCGCCCCGGCCGGCCCGCCGGGCGAGGACCGGTCCTGGGGGCACGCCGGGGCCGAGCAGCGCACGTCGGAGCCGGCCACGTACGACACGGGCAGGTTCGACCAGGCTGCCTACGGCCACGGCACGTACGATCCGCCGGGAGGACAGGTGGGGCCCGGCCCGGCTCAGGCGGTGGGTGCCGCCGAGAGCCCGTGGGCGCCGCCGCCCGCCCCGGGGCTGGCGAGCCCCTCGGCAGCGTCGTACGGGCCCGCGCCGGCGGGCTTCGCCGCCGACGACACCGGCGGCATGCACGTGATCGCCGCCCACGACGGCACCCCGACCGCCCCGCCGCCCGCCTACCCGGACTGGGCCCCCGACGAGGAGCGCACCACCCTCGCCCAGCCAGCCGGCGCGGCGACGGTGATCCCGCTGCCGTGGACCAGGGCGTACGTCGTCGGCCTCGCCGTGCTGACGGTGCTGTCGGTGGTGCTGGTGGGGGCGCTCGTGGTGGCGGTGGGGCACGGCACGGCGTGGCCGGCGCTCTGGTTCATCCCGCACGCGATCCTGCTCGCCGTGGTGTGGTTCCAGGTGCTGCGACCCGTCACGGTCACGATCGACGAGCAGCGCTTCGCCGTCCGCCGGCCGTTCACCGGTACCAGGACGTATGCGTGGACCGACCTCGACGCGTTCGACGTGCGCCCCGTCGGCAAGGGCGACCTGGTGAGCGGCCCGGTCGGCGTGTGGTGGTCGATCCACGGCAAGGGCGGCCAGGTGGTCGCCAACGCCGCCGAGGCGCCCCGGCTGCTCGCGGCCCTGCGCCGGCACGTGCCGCACCGTCTCACCGGCCTGTGAGGGCCCGCCGCCCGGGTCCGCCGGGCCCCTCGGCGGCCGGCGACGCGGTGAGCCACCGTGACCTGATGCCGGGTCACGCTGGGGGCGCACCCGCCGGTCACGCGCGAGAGGAGACCCCATGAGCCAGCAGCCCCGCCCGAGCGGCCAGGGCCCGTCCAGACCACCTCGACCTGACAGCGCCGATCCGGTGGCGGGACACGCGGTGGCCCCGGGCGATGCGTCGTGGTCGCGACGGCTCCGGCCGTCGCGCCTCGTCCTCGGGTGGGCCCTGGTGCACCTGGTCGTCGTGGTGGCCGTGGTGGGGTGGGTCGCCGGGCTGTTGGTCGGCTCTGGGCTCCGGAGCCGAGGGCTGCGCTGTGGTTGCTGCTGGTGGTGGGCTTGACCGTGGCCCTGTGGGTGCCGATCGTCCGGCGCCCACGCCTCGAGCTCGGCCCGGAGGGCCTCGTGGTGCACGAGGGCGGTTTCAGCCGGCGCCGCCACGAGCTCGGGTGGCACGAGCTGCGGGGGCTTCAGGTGGTGGAACGGCCTGCTGGTCGCTGACCATCCGTCGACGAGACCCGTTCCTCGTCTGGAGCGCGGCGAACCCGTCGCCCTGGGCCCCGCCACATCTCAACGAGGCGCGGCTCGTCGACGCGACGACGTCCGAGGTGCTGGCCCTGCTCGGTCCCTACCGCCGACCCGCTGGGCTCCCCAGCTGGCGCGGTCCCCGCGACCCGTCGGTCCCGCCTCGGCCGTAGGGTCCTGATCGGCTGACGCCGGGCCGAGGCATGCCGGACCGTGAGGGAGGCGGCGTGCCGACGGTCAGGACCGATCGGTCGCACCCCGCCTGCCGTCGCCGGCCCGACGACCCTCACGGGTGGCCGATGCGCCCGCCTCGCCGCGACGGGAGGGCTCGTCGTCGGCGCGCCGCGCAGAGACCCACAGCAAGGCGGCGAGCACGAGCGGTGCGGTCTGCACCGGCACCACGGTCGCGGGCACGGTGAGCACCACCCCCAGGTACGCGGCGGCGAGCAGGAGGCGCTCACCGCGCCGCCAGCCGGTGCGCAGCGCCTCGGCCGCCAGCCAGGCGACGGGCAGACCGAGCCAGGCGAGGTCGTAGTCGGCCGAGTACGGGGTGGCGAGGAACGTCGCCGCCATGAGCGCCGACCCGCGCAGCGTGGCCTCCTCGGCGCGGCGCCACACCCGCCAGACGGCGGACACGGCCCACGCGGCCACCACCACGTGCCCGGCCGCGGCGGCCCACCCGGGCAGGCCGAGGTGCACCAGCGAGGTGTAGGGCGACACGAACTTCCACACGGGCAGCCGGCCGGTGCCGATCGCGTCGCCGACGAACCCCATCGCCTGCACCCACGCGGGCAGCGTGCCCCAGCCGAGCAGCGCAGCCGACCCGAGCGTCACCCCGCTCGCCGTCACCGCCGCCGCCGCGAACGCCCGCCACGCCCCCGCCGCCGCGTACGCCACCGGCAGCAGCACCGCCAGGTGCGGCTTGACGGCCATCAGTCCCGCGCACACCCCCGCCAGCACCGGGTGCCGCCGCAGCAGCAGCACCGCGCCGGCGGTGAGCGTGGCGGTGAGGAACTGGTTCTGGCCCTGCCCGATGCCCAGCCACAGCCCGGGGAACCCGGCCAGCAGCCAGCCACCCCCGGGCGGCGTCGCGCGGCGCAGCACGGCCACGTACGGGGCGGTCGTCGCCGCCGTCCACGTCAGGAACGCGGCGGTGTGCGGCAGCAGCCCCAGCCCGAGCACGACGAGCAGGAACGACGGCGGGTAGACCCACGCGAACGCCCCCTGGACCCCGGGCCAGTACGCCGACTGCCCCCGCCAGGCGTGCTCCACGTCGTACGCCGCCGCCGGGCCGTCGGTCAGCGCCACCCGCGCCGCCCACCAGAACGCGTTGAAGTCGGCGCCCAGCGGCGAGCCGCGCCAGTCGAGGCCGTCGTCGCCGTACGTGGTGCACCACCAGGCCACGATCGCCACGCACACGACCGTCGACCCGACCCCGGCCCACCGGGCGAACCGGGCCCCCAGGCGCGACTCGACCGCGTCGACCACGCCGGCCACCCAGGCGGCGGGCGGCCGTCGCGGATCGGCGGTTCCCACGGTCACGGTGCCACCCTGCCAGCCCGCCGGCCTGCGGCCGCGGGTCAGGCCCGGGCGAGCACGAGCTCGAGCACGGCGTCCTTGACGGGCTGCTCGACGTCGAGCTCCAGCACGGCGCGGGCGCGGGTCGCCGGGGTGTCGTGGGCACCGACCGCCTGCACCACGAGGTCCTTGGTGCGGAACGGGACCTCGAACGCGTCGAGCATCCGGGTGACGCGGCCGGGCACGTCGTTGTCGCTGAGGACCAGGGGGCCGTCGAACCGTACGGTGGCACCGGTCGCCGTGGCCACCTCACCCACCTCGACCGTCAG
>JBHAES010000037.1:0-16738 GCA_041855725.1 Actinomycetota bacterium | reverse complement strand
GCTCGAGCATCCGCGGCACCCGCTCGGCCCTCCCCTGGCGGCAGCGTGCCAGCTCGGCCCGCAGCGCCGGGTCCCACGGGTCGCAGCCGTAGCCGAGCAGGTGCACCGACCGGCCGTCGCGCTGGGCGGTGACCTCGACCCCCGGCAGCACCGTGACCCCGAGGCGCTGCCCCGCCTCGGTGGCCTCGGTGACACCGTCGAACGTGTCGTGGTCGGTCAGCCCGATCACGTCGAGCCCCGCCGCCCGCGCCGCCGCCACGAGGGCGGTAGGCGTGTCGGTGCCGTCGGACACGTCGCTGTGCACATGGAGGTCGATCCGCATGGGCAGGAGCGTATGGCTTCGGGGGACACCTGCCGACCAGAGACCCGCCCCTGGGACGCACCCTGCCGTATCACCCCGCCGGACGGGGCGCGGAAAACGGTGGCGCCGAGGCCGCGACGGCGCCTACCCTCGGCTGGGCCGCGCACCGGACGGGGACCGATCGTCGCCGACACGCCGGGGCCGTGGCGCACCGGTCCCGTCAGCACCCGTGCCGTCGCGACAGACTCGTCTCGACGGCCTCACCCGAGGAAGGAGGCCACCATGGTGGTGGCGCTGCTCAACGCGTCGTACGAGCCGCTCGGCGCGGTCACCTTCAAGCACGCCATCGGCATGCTGTGCCGCGGGGTGGCGACCGTCGAGGAGGCCGACGGCGCGCGCACGATCGGCCCGTTCCCCCGCCCCGTGACGATCCGGCTGGTGCGCTACGTCACGACCGCCTGGCTGTACCGCCCGGCCGGGTTCACCAAGGCGGGCGTGCTCGTACGCGACCGCCGCACGTGCGCGTTCTGCGGCGGCCACGCCACGACCGTCGATCACATCCGCCCCCGCTCGCGGGGCGGGGCGAGCTCGTGGCTCAACTGCGTCGCCGCCTGCGCGTCGTGCAACGGCCGCAAGGGCGACCGGACGCCCTACGGCGCCGGCATGAAGCGGATCCGCAACCAGCCGTACGTGCCGCGACTGATCGACCTGCTGCACGCCGCCTCCTGAGCGGGCGGCCGTCCCGCCCGCAGGCGGCGTCAGTCGAACGGCGGGCGGGCGGTGCGCGGCAGGCACACGTTCTCGAGCGCCTTGTCGGCGCGTCCGGGGAACGTGTCGCGGCACCACTGCTGCGCCGCGGCCTCGTCGGCGAACGTGCCCGGGTCGTAGACCGTCGTCCACACCGGGCCCGGGCCGGTCCACCGCTTGCCCATGTCACCCCCGCCGATGAGGATCACGTCGCCGCCGAACCTGGCCCGCAACGCCTCGTGCTCGGCGAGGATGTCGGCCGCACGGAACACGTGAGAGCCGTCGCCGGCGGTCTGGGTGGTGTCGACGACGCCGTCGTACTTGCTGGCGAGCTGCACCACCCAGTGGCCGTCGGTCCGCAGCCTCGCCACCCCCGCCGCTCGCAGCTCCTGGAGCCGCTGCACCGGGTCCACCGACGGCGTCGGCGACGCCAGCGTCGTGGCGGTGGGGGTCGGCGTCGGCGTCCAGGTGGGCGAGGTGGGGGTCGCGGGGGCGGTGACGACCGGGGTCGGGGCGGGTGGGGTCGGCGCGGGCGTCGGGACGCTGCGCCGGCCGGGGAGCGTGGTGAGCCCGGCCACGGCTCCCGCAGTCACCAGCAGGGCCAGCACGATGCCGGCCACCAGCAGCACCCGTCGGCCACGGCCCTGTGGTGGCGGCACGACGGGCGGCGGGTTCGGGGGCGGCTCGCGCAGCGCGGTCTGCGCCAGCCAGGGCGGCACGGGCGGGGCCAGGTCGAGACCGCATCGCGAGCAGAACCGCTCGCCGGCCTGGTGCGGGCGTCCGCACCTGCCGCACACCGCATCCACAGCAGGTCTCCTCCCCGGGTGAACGCCACCCTACCCGGGCCGGGCACCGCCGGTCCCCGCAGGCCGCTCCCGTGACCGCCCGGTCAGCGGGTCACCCCTCCGCGGCGCTGGGGGCGCGGACGAGCGACCGGAGCACCCGCAGCGCCACCGACAGCCGCGCCAGGTCGGGCTCCCCGCTGGCGAGCTGCTGCAGGATGGCGAGGTCGATCTCCGACGCCTCGGCCGGCAGCGCGTCGTCGCCGCGGGCGATCGACTGGGCCACCAGCCTGGACTCCAGCTCGAGCAGCTCGTCGCGGGTCGCGGCCTGGGCCATGAGGCTCCAGCGGTCGTGCTGCGGCAGCCGGTCGGCCGCGACGCTGAGGGCGTCGAGGCCGAGGCGCTCGCGTACGGAGAAGAACCTGCGGGCGGCCGCCACGTCGGGCACCCCCTGGGCGTCGGCGATCGCGACCACCGCCGGCAGCAGCGACGACGTGTCGGCAGCCGCCACCGTACGGGCCAGGTCGGGCGCCAGGTGGCGACGCTCCCACTCGGCGACCCGGGCCCGGTAGGCCGCGGCCCCGCCCTCGGTGAGCACCTCCTCCAGCGCGGCGGCGAGGGCACGGGTGCGCTCGCCGTAGCGCTCGATCACGCCGCTGGGGTCGACCGGGTGCCGCTCGTGGCGCAGCACCCACCGGGTGCCCCGCTCGACGAGGGCGCGCAGCACGAGCCGCACGTCGGTCTGCACGTCGGCCGGCAGACCGGCCCGCACCACCAGCACCTCGGGCAGGCCGACGCCGAACACCGACCGGGCGGCCAGCTGGGCCCGGATCACGTCGGCCGCGGTGGCGCCGGTGTCGGTGGCGAGCCGGTGGAACGCCGAGATGCCCTGGCTGTTGACGAACCGGTTCACCGCCACCGTCGTGATGATCTCGCGGCTGAGCCGGTGGTCGGCCATGTGGTCGCGGAACCGCTCCCGCAGCAGCGGCGGGAAGTACTGCACCAGCCGGTCGGCCACGTAGGGGTCGTCGGGCAGGTCGGAGGCCACGACGATGTCGGCGAGCCAGATCTTGGTCCATGCCATGAGCGTGGCCAGCTCGGGCCCCGACAGCCCCTCGCCGGCCGCGATGCGGCGGCGCATCTCCGAGCCGGTCGGCATGAACTCGACCGCCCGGTCGAGGTAGCCGGCGTGCTCCAGCACCCGCATGCAGTCCTCGTGCACCCCGGCGTAGGCGGGAGCCTTGGCGATGGCGTCGGCGAGCGCCCGGTTCTGGTCGACGTTGTGGGCCAGCACGAGGGTGGCCACGTCGTCGGTCATGGCGGGCAGCAGCTCGTCGCGCTCGGCAGCGGTGAGGCGTCCGGCGCGGATCTGGTCGGCCAGCAGGATCTTGATGTTGACCTCGTGGTCGGAGGTGTCGACCCCCGCCGAGTTGTCGATGAAGTCGGTGTTGATGCGGCCGCCGCGGCGGGCGTACTCGATCCGCGCGAGCTGGGTCCAGCCGAGGTTGCCGCCCTCCCCCGCGCACCGGGCCCGCACCTGGTCGCCGTCGACCCGCAACCCGTCGTTGGCCCGGTCGCCGACGTCGGCGTGCGACTCGGTGGACGCCTTCACGTACGTGCCGATGCCGCCGTTCCACAGCAGGTCGACCGGCGCCTGCAGGATGTGGTGGATGTAGTCGGTCGGGGTCAGCGACCGCACCGCGTCGGGCAGCCCGAGCGCGGCCCGGGCCTGCGGGGTGACAGGGATCGACTTCATCGTCCGCGGGTACACCCCGCCGCCGGCCGACAGCAGCGACTCGTCGTAGTCGGCCCACGACGAGCGGGGCAGCTCGAACAGGCGCCGCCGCTCGGCGTACGAGGTGGCGGCGTCGGGGTCGGGGTCGATGAACACGTGCCGGTGGTCGAACGCCGCCACGAGCCGGGTGTGCTCCGACAGGAGCATGCCGTTGCCGAACACGTCACCCGACATGTCGCCGACCCCCACGCAGGTGAAGTCGGTGGTCTGGCAGTCGATGCCCATCTCGTGGAAGTGACGCTTCACCGACTCCCACGCGCCGCGGGCCGTGATGCCCATGCCCTTGTGGTCGTAGCCCGCCGAGCCTCCTGACGCGAACGCGTCGCCGAGCCAGAAGCCGCGCTCGAGCGAGATCGCGTTGGCGGTGTCGGAGAACGAGGCGGTGCCCTTGTCGGCCGCCACCACGAGGTAGGGGTCGTCGCCGTCGTGGCGCACCACGTCGACGGGCGGCACCACCGCGCCGTCGACGATGTTGTCGGTGACGCTCAGCAGCGAGGTGATGAACACCTGGTAGGCGGCCACGCCCTCGGCCAGCCAGGCGGCGCGGTCGACGGCCGGGTCGGGCAGCCGGCGCGGCACGAAGCCCCCCTTCGCGCCGACCGGCACGATCACGGTGTTCTTGACCATCTGCGCCTTGACGAGGCCGAGCACCTCGGTGCGGAAGTCCTCGGGGCGGTCGGACCAGCGCAGCCCGCCGCGGGCCACCGACCCGAAGCGCAGGTGCACCCCCTCGACCCGCGGTGACGACACGAAGATCTCGTACGCGGGCCGTGGCTGCGGCAGCAGCTCGAGCTCGTCGGCCCGCAGCTTGAACGCCAGCGCCCCCTCGTCGCCCTGGGCCAGGTCGGTGAACGCGTTGGTGCGCACGATGGCCCGCTGCAGCGCCACGAACGCCCGGATGATCCGGTCGTGGTCGAGCGAGCCGACCTCGTCGAGCGCCCGCTCGACCCGCGCGAGGATCGTCTCGGCGGCCTCGCGGCGCTGCTCGGCGGTGGCGTCGCCCACCGGGTCGTGGGCGGCGCGGAAGGCCTTCACCAGCAGCGCGGCCAGGGTCCGGTTGGCGAGCAGCGCGGCCGTCACGTACTCGCGCGAGTACGGCAGCCCGCCCTGCTTGAGGTAGCGCTCCATGGCCCGCAGCCACGTCACCTCCTGCCAGGTGAGGGAGGCGCGGGTGACGAGGGCGTTGAGGGGGCCGACCTCGAGCCGTCCCGCGTACGAGGCCTCGAACGCGTCGACGAACCGGTCCCGTTCCTCGGCGTCCCAGTCGGCGGCGCCCTTGCCGTCGGGCAGGGTGAGGCCGAACTCGTAGATCATCATGTCGTTGTCGCGCAGCCGGATCTCGTAGGGCCACTCGTCGATGACGCCCACGCCGAGCCGGTCCAGGTGCGGCATCACGTCGTGGAGCTGCAGCCGGCCCCAGCGGAACACCTTGAGCCGCACGTGCGCCGCGTCGCCGGGCTCGAACGCGTCGGCGACCGCGAACGCCATGTCGCCGGGGGCCCGCAGCGTGTTGAGGATCGTGAGGTCGGCCACGCCGTGGCGGGCGGTGAAGCCCTGCCGGTAGGAGTCGGGGAACTCGATGCCGCGCTCCTCGCTGGGCCAGTCGTTGACGAGGTCGAGGAACTCGTCCTCCCACGACCGGACCGCGTCGTTGAGGCGGGACTCGACGCGGGTCAGGTCGACGCCGGCGGTCCGGGCGCCCGGCTCGAGGTGGCACATGAAGTAGAGGCGCGCGAGCACCGACTCCGACACCTGCACCTGGAACTCGGTCGACGACGCCCCGAACGACTCGCGCAGCACGTCCTGGATCCGTTCCCGCACGCTCGTGTTGTAGCGGTCGCGGGGCAGGAACACCAGGCAGGAGACGTAGCGCTGCCACGGGTCGCGGTGCACGAACAGGCGCACCTGCCGCCGCTCGGTCAGCCCGGCGATGCGGTCGACGATCGGGAACAGCTCCTCAGGCGAGGCGCGGAACAGCTCGCCGCGCGGGTAGGAGTTGAGGACCGACAGGATCGACTTGGCGCCGTGGGAGCCGGGGGCGTAGCCCGACATCGCGACGATGTCGTCGGCCTTCGCCGCAAGCACCGGGATCTGGTTCACCGACTCCATGTAGGCCGCCGCCGACAGCACGCCGAGGAACCGCCGCTCCCCCACGACCGTGCCCTCGGCGTCGAGCAGCCGGACGCCGACGTAGTCGAGGTTGGTTCGCCGGTGCACGGTGGAGCGGGCCGAGTCCTTGGTGAAGACCAGCGGCTCGGGCCGGTCGGACTCGGGCAGCGCCTGGAACGCGTCCTTGGGCTCGGTGTCGCCCCGCAGCAGCCCCAGGCCGGTGCCCTTCACCGGCACGTAGCGGCCGCGGCGCAGGGTGTACTCGCGGTAGCCGAGCAGCGTGAAGTGGTCGTCGAGGAGCCACGACAGCAGGTCGACGGCCCGCTCGCGCTCCTTGCGGCGCCCGTCGTCGATCGGCAGGGCCAGCAGGGCCGTGGTGCGGCCGAGCCGCTCCCGCATCGGCTGCCAGTCGTCGGTGGCCGCCCGGACGTCGGCCAGCACCCGCAGCACCCCCTCGCGCAGCGCGGGGGTCAGCTCCGCCGCCGACTGGCCCAGCGGCGGGTAGACCTCGAGGTGCAGCCACGACTCGTCGACGGCGCCGGGGCGGGCGTCGGCGTGGGTGATCACGTCGAGCAGGTCGCCCGCGGCGTCGCGCACGACCCGGTACTGCGGGTGGTAGACCTCGCGTACGGCCCAGCCCTGCCGGGTGACCTCCATGGTCACCGAGTCGACGATGAACGGCTTGTCGTCGGTGACGACCTGCAGCACCGTGGAGCCGCCGAGGTCCCAGCCGTTGCCCTCGGCCTCCGGGGTGAAGACGGCCACCAGGTCGGCACCCACCGGCCGCTGCTGGGCGAGCCGGTAGTGCTCCAGCACCAGTCCCAGCAGCGCGTCGGGCCCACGGCCCTCCAGGTCGTCGGGGTGCACGTGGGCGATGTAGTGCCCCACGAATTCCGCGAGGCGTTCCGTGGTCGGTGACATCGTGTCGTCGACCACGGTGGCCCCCCGCGCCGCCACCTGCTCCACCAGCTGCTGCTTGTGCGCCTCGCTGCGGCTCACCTTCGCCACCGCTTTCCTTTCCTCGGCACCGCGTCGTGCGTGTGGCCTCACACTAGCGAGTCGGCCCGTCCGCCGCGTCCCGGGCTCGCCGCGAGTGCGCCGGCGCCGTCAGGGGTGCCGGCGAGGGCCCGCACCTGCGCCACCGCACGGGCGGGGCCGATGCGGCTCGACGGGGCGCGAATACACTGACCGGCATGAAGATCTCGTCGACGCTCGACTTCGCCGCCGACCCGGCTGCCGTCGCAGCCATGCTCACCGACCGCGGCTTCCTCGAGCAGGTCTGCGCCGCCTCCGACGCCACCGAGCACTCGGTCGAGGTGGCCGGCGCCACGACGACGCTGCGCCGCACCCTGGTCGCCCCCGCGTCGGCGGCGAAGTTCACCGGCGAGACCATCACGGTGCAGGAGGTCGTCGACTGGGGCGAGGCCGCGGCTGACGGGTCTCGGACGGGTCGGCTCGTGCTCACGGTGCCAGGCCTGCCGGTGACGCTCCAGGGCACGGGCCGCGTCGCCGCCGGCGGCAAGGGCACCACCGTCACCTACGAGGGCGACCTCGTGGTCGACATCCCGTTCGTCGGCCGCAAGCTCGAGGAGTCCGCCGCCCCCGCCGTGCTCGGCGGCATCGAGCTGCAGCAGCGCGTGGGCGACGCCTGGCTCGCCGCCCACGCCTGAGGACCACCCGTCGTCGGGGGGCTCCCGGCCCCGCAGACCCCTTGACCACCACCGGCTCCCGGGCACCTCGCCCGGGACCCGGTTCCGGTGCGCGGTCGCACCCGGCCTCGGTCAGTACGTCTCGACCCTGGCCCCGCCGGGCAGCACCGCGGCGAGCTGCTCGGGCGTGGCCGGGGTGTGCACCACGTACGACTCGGCCGGTCCCTCGGCGCGCTCCACGACCACCGCCACGTCGTGGCCGAGACCGTCGACGGCCTCGGCGAGCGCCTGGGCGGTGGCTGCGTCGGCGTACCCGATCCGGGTGGTCACTCCTCGGCCATGTGCGGGTAGCCGGCCGAGGTGGGCGGCACCAGCGTCTCCTTGACCGCCCGCGGGCTGGTCCACCGCATCAGGTTCCACACCGACCCGGCCTTGTCGTTGGTGCCCGACGCGCGGGCGCCACCGAACGGCTGCTGGCCCACGACCGCGCCCGTCGGCTTGTCGTTGACGTAGAAGTTGCCGGCCGTCTGCCGCAGCGCCCGGTCGGCCCGCACCACCGCGGCCCGGTCGGTGGCGATCACCGCACCCGTCAACGCGTACGGGGACGCCGTGTCGACCAGGCGCAGCACGTCGTCCCACACCGCGTCGTCGAACGCTGTGTCGTCGTAGACGTAGACACCGAGCAGCGGCCCGAAGTACTCCGTACGGAACACGTCCTGGGCCGGGTTGTCGGACACCACGACGGTGGGCCGCACGTACCAGCCCTGCGAGTCGTCGCAGGTGCCACCCACGACCACCTCGGCGTCCCCGGACGCCTTGACCTGCTCGATCGCGTCGCGCAGCCGGGCCCAGGCCCGCTGGTCGATGACGGCCGAGGTGAAGCAGGAGAGGTCCCGCGGGTCACCGACCTTCAGCGCAGCCACCTCGTCGAGGAACGCGGCCCCGTGGCGCTGCCACAGCGACCGGGGCACGTAGGCCCGCGACGCCGCGGAGCACTTCTGCCCCGAGTACTCGAACGCGCCGCGGACGAGTGCGGTGCGCAGCACGTCCGGGTCGGCCGACGGGTGCGCGACGACGAAGTCCTTGCCGCCGGTCTCGCCCACGATCCGCGGGTAGCCGTGGTAGGTGGAGATGGCGTCGCCCACGGTCCGCCACAGACCCTGGAACACGCGGGTAGAGCCTGTGAAGTGGATCCCGGCCAGCGCCGGGTGCGACAGGGCCACGTCGGACACGGCCCGGCCGTGGCCCGGCACCATCGTGATGACGCCCTCGGGCAGCCCCGCCACGTCGAGCACCTCGGCGAACACGTCGGCGGCGAGCTGCTGGGGCACCGACGGCTTCCACACCGCGACGTTGCCCATGATCGCCGGCGCCGTGGGCAGGTTCCCGGCGATGGCGGTGAAGTTGAACGGCGTGATGGCGTAGACGAAGCCCTCCAGCGGGCGGTAGTCCATCCGGTTCCACACGCCGTCGGTGCTCAGCGGCTGCTCGGCGTGGATCTGACGGGCGAACGCCACGTTGAACCGCAGGAAGTCCACGAGCTCGCACGCCGAGTCGATCTCGGCCTGGTGGGCCGTCTTGGCCTGGCCGAGCATCGTGGCGGCGTTCATGCGGGCCCGGTAGGGGCCGGCGATCAGGTCGGCGGCCCGCAGGAAGATCGCGGCCCTGGAGTCGAAGTCGAGGGCGGCCCAGTCGCGGGCGACCGACAGCGAGTGCTCGATCGCCTGCTCGGTGTCGTCGTGGGTGGTCTGGGCGACCCGACCCAGCACGTGGCGGTGGTCGGACGGCATGGTGACGTCGAGCAGCTCCCCGCCGCCCATGCGGCGTCGGTCGTAACGGCCGGGCAGCTCGACCGGGTCACGGTCGGCGTACGCGGACAGCTGGGCGACGAGCTCGGCACGCTCCTGGGACCCCGGTGCGTAGGTGAGCACCGGCTCGTTCTTCGGGACGGGAACCCGGGTGATGGCATCCATGCGGTCGAGCGTAGCCAAGCCGGCCCGCCTCGGCGTGCGGCAGGGTCGCCCAGCACCACGGCCGCCGGTGGCCGGTGAGGGACCGAGGGCGACGAACGTGCGCGACGGCTCCTGGGTGCGGGGGCACCCGTCAGCCGCGTGCCCCGGGGGTCACCCCACCTTGGCGGCGGGTGCCGCGGACTCCTCACGCTTCTTCTTGGCGGCCTCGACCGAGGCGCGCAGGGCGGCGACGAGGTCGACCACGTCGGCCTGCGGGGCCGCCTCGCTCGTGTCGTCGACCACCTCGACGCCCGCCAGCTTCGCCTCGACGACCCGCTCCAGGGCCTCGCGGTAGGAGTCCCTGTGGGCGGTCGGGTCGAACTCGCCGGTCATCTGGTCGATGAACATGGTGGCCATGGCGACCTCGGCCTGAGACACGGTCACGTCAGCCGGCGGGGCGGCGAACCCGGAGTCCCGCACCTCGTCGGGCCACAGCAGGGTCTGCAGCACCATGACGTCGCCGACCACCCGCAGCATCGCGATCGACTCGCGGCTGCGGAGCGCGACCTTCACGAGGGCGGCCTTGCCCGAGCCGACGAGCGCGTCGCGCAGCAGCACGTACGGCTTCACGCCCGGCCCGTCGGCCTCCAGGTAGTAGGGCTTGTTGAGCATGATCGGGTCGATCGTGGCCGGGTCGACGAACTGCACGACCTCGACAGCCTTGGTGGTCGACAGCGGCAGCGCCTCGAAGTCGCTCTTCTCCAGGATCGCCATGCGCCCGTCGGGGGCCTCGTAGCCCTTGGCGATCGAGGCGTACGGGATCTCCTCGTCGCACTTCTCGCACACCCGCTTGTACTTGATGCGCCCGCCGTCCTCGGCGTGGATCTGGCGGAACGAGATGTCCTTCTCCTCGGTCGCGCCGTAGACCTTGACGGGGATCGTGACGAGACCGAACGAGATCGCGCCCTTCCAGATCGAACGTGGCATGCCCCGAGTGTAGGGGAACCCCCGATCGGTCAGGTCCCGGCTCCGGGCGGCGCCCGCCGGACACGGGCGTCAGGCGAGCGGCTCGCTCGCCCCGTGCCACAGCAGGTCGTGGGCCAGCAGCCCCTGCACCTCGGGCACGTCCCAGGCGGTGTCGACGTCGAGCCCGGCCGCCGCGGCGGCGGCCGCCACCACGACAGGGGCGGTCTGGGGGTCGTCGACGAAGTACGCCGACACGTCGGCCAACCTCAGCGCCGGCACCCGCGCCTCGCCGAGCCGTCCCGCCGGGTCGGCCACGTACGGGGCGTCGACGCTGGCGACGAGCCGCTCCCCCGTCCGCAGCAGCGCCGCCACGGAGGCGACCAGGAGGGCGGCCCGCTCCAGCTCCTCGGGGTCGTCGAGGTCGAAGGTGGCGCCGAGGGCCGGGGTCGGGGCGTGGGCACCGACGTCGGTGAGGGTGGCACCCGAGCGCAGCGCCGCCCACTCGTCGCGGGCCAGCGGCACGAGGACGATCATCGGCGGCCGCCGTCGAGGCGCTGCAGCTCGGCGGTGATGCCGGCCACGAACGCGTCGACCGGGGTCGCGGCGGCGACGCCGACCCCGATCCGGCCCTGGTAGGAGGTGAGGCACACCGTCACGTCCTCGGAGTCGGCCAGCCCCAGCACCGGGTAGGAGGCGTGCAGCGGCCACCCGCCGAGGTAGCGCGGCGCCCGGGGGCCCGGCACGTTCGCCACGTACACGTCGTGGGCCCGTCCCGAGGTGACCGTACGGGCCGCCATCGCGTGCAGCGTGGCGGCGGCGAACCCGGCGAGCCGGGTGGGCTGGTCGCCGCTCACCGTGTGACCCGAGTCGATGCGCGACCGGGTCAGCGAGGCGACCTGGTCGATGCGGCCCTGCGGGCTGGTGGTGGTGGCGGGCAGCCGGATGTACTGCGGCGCGACCTGGCAGCCGACCGCCGACCGCAGCCGCGGCGGGTCGCTGACCGCGAGCGGCACCAGCGCCACCACGTCGCGCGGCTCGGCGCCCAGCGCGGTCTGCCACTGCCGCAGCCCGCCCGTGACGAGCACCGTGAGCACGTCGTGGGTGGTGACCCCGACGTTGTCGCGGACCCGGTTGACGGCCGCCAGCGACAGGAGGGTGCCCCCCGCGTAGCGGGTGGTGGGCTGCACCGGACCCTGCCGGGACAGGCCCCAGACCCCCTGGTCGGACACCCAGCCGAGGCCCTGCTCGACGCCCCGCCCGAGCCGGGTGGCGAACCGGCCGAGGGAGCCGAGCGGGTCGGCCAGCCCGGTCACCATGCCCGACACCAGGTCGTCGGTCGGGTTCGGCTCGGCCTGCGGCGTCCACGGCTGCGGGCTCGGCGGGTCCCACACCGGCTCGTCGTCGTAGAGCTCCTGCAGCAGGTGCACGTGGTCGACGCCGTCGACGTAGGCCGGGTGCACCCGGGTGACGACGGCCACCTGGCCGTGCCGCAGCCCCTCGACGTAGGTGAGGTCCCACTGAGGGTGCGCCTCCTCGAACGGGCGCATGAGGCTGTCGGCGACCAGGTCGGTCACCTGGTCGAGCGTGCCGGGGGGCTCCAGCCGGTGGTGGCGGACGTGACGCTCGATGTCGAACGCCGGGTCGTCCACCCAGTCCTGCCCGGTCACCGACTCGCGGATCCGCCTGCGGAACCGGGGCGCGAACGGCAGCCGCTCCAGCACCCGGTCGGTCACCTCGTCGAGCGAGGGCGGCTCCGCACCCTCGGGGCGGTCGAACACGTCGACGCTGACCTGGTGCCAGGGGGATCCCTGGACGCCGCGGCCGAGGGTCTCGATCTCGGTGCGCGACAGCGGTTCACTCATGGCCGACAGCCTACCCAGCGGCCCGGGCCGGCACCGTCGGGGACGACCCTGGTCGGGGCCCCGGGCACCGCCCCCAGGTCAGGCTCCGCGGGCCGGCCGCCGCACCCCCCTTCCCACAGATTCCCTGGGTTGTCCACAGAACCCGTACGGACTGCTGGCCGCCGGTCGGCTCGGCCGACCAGGCTGAGACCCATGACCGCCCTGCCTACCCGTTCGCTGTGGCCCGACCACGCCACCTGCCACCGGCTGGAACCGGTGGCGCCCGTCCTCACCGTCTGGGACCTCGCCGATCCCGACGCCGACGTGCCCGACGAGCCGCCGGTCACCTCGGCGGTCTCGGTCGCCTCGACCAGCCCCGACGACGAGGTGCCGCCGGAGGTGCGCCGGGTGGCCGTGTCGTTCGCCCGGGCCCTCGTCGAGGGCCTCAACGGGCGTCGCACCGCGGCACAGTTCGGCGACCGGGTCGGGCGACGGGTCGTCAGCCGGATCCTGCTGCGCGCGGCGGCCGACTGCGGCCTGCCCGCGTTCACGGCCGCCTCGCTGCGCGTGCAGCTCGTGACCTCCGCGTACGCCGAGGTCACCGTCCGGCTCGAACGGTCCGGTCGCTCGGTGCCGCTGGCGTTCCGCCTCGACCACCGCCGCGGCTGCTGGCGGTGCACCGCCCTGCAGGTCGGGCCCAACCCCGACTGACGCCCGGCCCTGCCGGACGACCGCCGCGCGGGCCCCGTACGACCGGTGGCCTGTCTCCGTCGGCCCGTCGGTCTGACGGGCCGAGGTCAGCGGCGCCGCTTCTTCTTGGCGTTGGGGCTGCGGCGACCCGACGCACCGGGCCGGCCGGTGCGGGCCGCGGGCTTGGCGGCCTGCGACGTCTCGTCGGCGTCGGTCCCCTGCTCGTCGGCCGCGTCGGCACCGGCCGCGGCGCTCGCCTCCTGCGCCGCCTTCGCGGCCGCCTTGGCCCGCGCCTGCTTGGCCCGGGCCTTGCGCCCGACCCGCTCCCCCTCCAGCCCGGTCGCCGAGATGTGCAGGTCCTGGCGGGCCGCGGCGGCCTCGGCCTCCAGGTCGGGGTCGTGGTAGCGCTGCAGGGCGGCGGCGACATCGAGCGGGTTGCCGTCGGCGTCGAGCACCACCTGCGGCTTCGGGCGGGCCACGGTCTCGACCTCCAGGTTGAACAGGTAGCCGACGACCTCCTCCATGAACGAGTCCATCATGGCGTTGAACATGTCGCCGCCCTCGCGCTGGTACTCCACCAGCGGGTCGCGCTGGGCCATGGCCCGCAGCCCGATGCCCTCGCGCAGGTAGTCCATCTCGTAGAGGTGCTCGCGCCACTTGCGGTCGAGCACGGTCAGCAGCACCCGTCGCTCCAGCTCGCGCATCACCTCTTCGCCGAGCGCCTCCTCACGCTCGTCGTAGGCCTTGTCGGCGTCGGCGAGGAACGCGTCCAGCAGCTCCTGCTGGCTCGCCCCCTCGAACTCGGCCACGTCGAGCGACACCGGGTAGAGGGTGCGCAGGTGCGACCACAGCTGCTCCAGGTCCCAGTCCTCCTCGAAGCCCTCGGTGCCGCCCAGCACGTACTGCGACACGACCTTGCGCACCGTCTCGCGCAGCTGCGGCTCCACGTCGGCGCCCTCGAGCACGGCGCGCCGGTCGCCGTAGATGGCGTGGCGCTGCCGGTTCATGACGTCGTCGTACTTGAGCACGTTCTTGCGCATCTCGAAGTTCTGCGACTCGACCTGCTCCTGCGCGTTCATGATCATCTTGGTGATGCGCTTGTCCTCGATCGGGACGTCGTCGGGCACCTTGAGGGCCCGCATGAACCAGTCGACCATGTCACCCTTGAACATGCGCATGAGGTCGTCGCCCAGCGAGAGGTAGAACCGGGACTCGCCGGGGTCGCCCTGGCGGCCCGACCGGCCGCGCAGCTGGTTGTCGATGCGCCGCGACTCGTGGCGCTCGGAGCCCACCACGTAGAGGCCGCCCGCCTCGACCACCTCGTCGTGCTCGTCGGCGACCTGCTGGGTGATCTCCGCCAGCACCTCGGGCCAGGCCGCCTCGTACTCCTCGGCGGTGTCGACCGGGTCGAGGCCCCGCTCGCGCAGCACCGCGTCCGCCAGGAACTCGGGGTTGCCGCCCAGGATGATGTCGGTGCCGCGGCCTGCCATGTTGGTGGCCACCGTCACCGCGCCCTTGCGACCGGCCAGCGCGACCACCGCCGCCTCGCGGGCGTGCTGCTTCGCGTTGAGCACCTGGTGCGGGATCTCGGCGCGGCGCAGCAGCTTCGACAGCACCTCGGACTTCGCCACCGACGCCGTGCCGATGAGCACCGGCTGCCCGGCCTCGTGCCGCTCGACCACGTCGGCCACGATCGCGTCGAACTTGGCCTCCTCGGTGCGGTAGATGAGATCCTTCTGGTCGACGCGGATCATCGGCATGTTCGTGGGGATCACGATGACGCCGAGGCCGTAGATCTTCTGGAACTCCGACTCCTCGGTCTTCGCCGTGCCCGTCATGCCGGCGAGCTTGTCGTACATGCGGAAGTAGTTCTGCAGCGTGATCGTGGCGAAGGTCTGGTTCTCGTCCTTGATCTGCACCTTCTCCTTCGCCTCGAGGGCCTGGTGCAGGCCCTCGTTGTAGCGGCGGCCGACGAGGGTGCGGCCCGTGTGCTCGTCGACGATGAGCACCTCGCCGTCCAGCACGACGTAGTCCTTGTCGCGCTTGAACAGCTCCTTGGCCTTGATGGCGTTGTTGAGGTACGAGATGAGCGGCGTGTTGGCCGACTCGTACAGGTTGTCGATGCCGAGCCGGTCCTCGACGACGGCGATGCCCGGCTCGAGGATCGCGACGGTGCGCTTCTTCTCGTCGACCTCGTAGTGGGTGTCGCGCTGCAGCCGGGTCACCATGCGGGCGAACTCCGGGTACCAGTGCCCCGCCCCCGCCTCGGCCGGACCGGAGATGATCAGCGGCGTGCGGGCCTCGTCGACCAGGATCGAGTCGACCTCGTCGACGATGGCGAAGTGGTGGCCGCGCTGCACGCAGTCCTGCAGCGACAGCGCCATGTTGTCGCGCAGGTAGTCGAACCCGAACTCGTTGTTGGTGCCGTACGTGATGTCGGCCTCGTAGGCCTGCTTGCGGGCGACCGGGTCCATGTGGGCGAGGATCGCGCCGACCTCGAGGCCCAGGAAGTGGTGGATGCGGCCCATCTGCTCGGACTGGAACTGGGCCAGGTAGTCGTTGACCGTGACCACGTGCACGCCCTTGCCGGTGAGCGCGTTGAGGTACGACGGCAGCACCGCCACCAGCGTCTTGCCCTCGCCGGTCTTCATCTCGGCGATGTTGCACTGGTGCAGCGCGGCGCCGCCCATGATCTGCACGTCGAAGTGGCGCTTGCCCAGCACCCGGCGCGACGCCTCGCGTACGGTCGCGAAGGCCTCGGGCAGCAGCGAGTCGAGCGACTCGCCGTTGTCGTGACGCTCCCTGAGGTCGGCGGTCTGGCCCCGCAGCTCGTCGTCGGACATCTCCTCGAAGTCCGGCTCGATCTGGTTGACCTGGCGGGCGATGCCCTCGAGGCGCTTCAGCACCCTGCCCTCGCCGACCCGCAGCATCCTGTCCAGAAGTCCCACGCGGATTGTCCTCACTTACGAACGTGCGCCCGCCGGACCGCGGGCCTCGACCCATCCTACTGGCGCGGGTGAGGGCCGCCGTCGCCTCGCGGCCCACGCCGGGGCGGCACCACCGGCTCGGCCGCCAGCGCCAGCAGCACGAGCAGCACCACGAGAAGCAGAACGGCCGTCCTCACACACGTGGTACGCGTGAGGACGGCCGTCGGTTGCTCGGCCCGGCCCACCGGTTCCCGTCGGACCGGGCCGCCGCTCAGGCGTCGGAGACGTTGAGGTGGATCACACCGAAGTCGTAGGCCTTGCGCCGGTAGACCACGCTCGGCGCCTTGGTCTCGGCGTCGACGTAGAGGAAGAAGTCGTGGCCCACGAGCTCCATCTCGTCGAGCGCCTGCGCCAGGGTCAGCGGCGTGGCGTCGAAGTGCTTCTCGCGCACGACGAGCGGGCCGTCGCCGTGCACCTCGAGCCCGGCCATGCGGCGCACCACCGGGGTCTCGTCGTCGACCTCGACCGGCTCCGGGGCCTTGATCGACGGCGACGGCCGCAGCCCCCGGTGGGTCTTGCGCCGGTCGGCCGCCTTGCGCAGCTGCGACTTCAGCCGCTCGAACGCGTGCTCGAACGCCACCGCCTTGTCGTCGGACGCCGCCTCGGCCCGGATCACGGGGCCCTTGCCGACGAGGGTGATCTCGACCCGGGCGGCCTGGTCGGGCTGCCGCTTGCTCTCCGACAGCGTGAGCATCACCTCGGCGCGGATCAGTCGGTCGCGCAGCTTCTCGATCGAGGCGAGCCGGGTCTCGACCTGCTCGCGGAACGAGTCGGAGATCTGGCAGTGACGGCCGGTCACGACGACGTCCATGGCGGTCCTTCCTCTGAGTGCGACACCCCCCGCGGGGCACTCGCAAGACGACACCGGCACCACCGGTCCGGCCGTATGCGTCGAGCTGCGACCGGCGGTGGTGCCATG
>JBHAES010000036.1:0-5917 GCA_041855725.1 Actinomycetota bacterium | reverse complement strand
GCGGCGACCCGGGGTGCCGCCGCGTGGGGTGCGGTCGTCGCTCACTAGGCACCTCCCGTGGTCGGGGCCGCACCCGGGGCGGTGGCCGCCGGCTCGGCCGGGGCGGCGGTCGGCTCGGGGGCGGGCACGCTGTCGCCCGGCTGGGCGGGCTCGACCGTGGCCGGCGTCGGGGCGGGGGCGACGGCCTGCTGGCGGGCGGTCTGCACCTCGGCCGGGGACCGGTAGTCGAGCTGGGGCATCTCGTCGCCGGTCACGGGCTTCGGCACCCCCCGGACCTCGCCGGAGGGCAGCACCACGTAGACCGGGTACGGGTTGGGCACCATGCCGAGCTCCTCGGCGCGGCGGGCGATCTCGCCGGTGGTCGACAGCCGCCGCGCCTGCGAGTCGAGGTCGGCCCGCAGGTAGGTGAGGTTGTTGGCCTCGGCCTGCAGCCGCCGCACCTCGAAGGCGCGCGACTGCAGCGTCGTGCTCAGCAGCAGCACCCCGACGAGCCCGGCGACGAGGATGCCGAGCAGGAGCAGCAGGAACGGGGTGCGGCCCAGCACCCGCTGCGCCGTCGGCACGACGCGCAGGTCGGCCCCGGTGGCGGCCGGGCGAGGCTCCCGGACCTCGGCGAGGGCGCTCATGCCGCCTCCTCGACCCGGACGGCGGCGCGCAGCCGGGCCGACGCGGCCCGGGGGTTGGCGGCGACCTCGTCGGGGGTGGGCCGCTCGGCGCCGTGGGTGAGCAGCCGCAGCTCGGGGCCGTAGCCGGGCGGGACGACCGGCAGGTCGGGGGGCACGCGGTCGGTGGCGCCCCGGGCGAAGGTCTGCTTCACGAGTCGGTCCTCCAGGGAGTGGTACGAGAGCACGGCGATGCGCCCGCCGAGGGCGAGGGCGGCGAGGGCCCGCGGCAGCGCGAGGGTCAGGGAGTCCAGCTCGGCGTTCACCTCGATGCGCAGCGCCTGGAAGGTGCGCTTGGCGGGGTGGCTGCCGCTGCGGCGGGCGGCGGCCGGCACGGCCCCCGCGATCGTCTCGACGAGCCGGGCCGACGAGTCGTACGGCCGGTTGGCCACGACGGCGCGGGCGATCCGGTCGGCGAACCGCTCCTCGCCGTAGCGGGAGATCACGCGCGCCAGGTCGCGGACGTCGTAGGTGTTGACGACGTCGCGGGCCGTGAGCGGGCCGTCGGCCGACATCCGCATGTCGAGGGGGGCGTCGGTGCGGTAGGCGAAGCCTCGTTCCGTACGGTCGATCTGCAGGCTGGACAGCCCGAGGTCGGCGAGCACGGCCTGCACCCGGTCGAGGCCGAGCCCGGCGAGCACGTCGGCCAGCTCGTGGTAGACGGCGCGGACGAGGGTGACCCGGTCGGCGTACGGGGCGAGCCGGTCGCGGGCGACGGCGAGGGCCTCGTCGTCGCGGTCGATGCCGACCAGGCGGGCGTGCGGGCAGGCGGCGAGCACGGCGGCGGCGTGGCCACCGAGACCGAGGGTGCAGTCGACGTACACCGACCCGGCGTCGGCCAGGGCCGGGGCGAGCAGCTCGACGACGCGGTCGCGCAGCACCGGCACGTGGGTGGGGCTCACCGGCCCGTCCGTCGTACCCACCAGGCCACCGCCTCTCCCATGTGTGCCGTACGGTCCGGTTCCTGCCCGCCGACGTGACGCCGCCCGGCACCGGGGAAGGTGCGCCGGCCGACCGCCGCCGGGCCGGAGCCGGACCGTACGGTCCGCCCGACCCCGCCCCGCCCGGTCACCCGCGCGGGACGATCTCGCCGTCGAAGTCGCGGAACTCCGCGTCGGACGCCTCGGTCGCCCGCTCCCAGGCGTCGGGGTCCCACACCTCGAGCCGGTTGCCCATCCCGACCACCACGACCTCCCGGTCGAGGCCCGCGTACTCGCGCAGCCGCGCCGAGAGGGTGACCCGACCCTGTCGGTCGGGCACCTCGTCCTGGGCCCACCCGAACAGGAAGCGCTGGTAGGTGCGCACCCTGGCCACGGTGGGCGAGGCGTCGTGGATCGGTTCAAGCAGCCGCTCGAACTCCGGCCTCGTGTAGACGACGAGACATCCCTCCTGCCCCCGCGTCACCACGAGCCCGGCGTCGAACTCCTCCCGGAACTTCGCCGGCAGAGCGAGACGGCCCTTGTCGTCGAGCTTCGGGAAGAACGTCCCCACGAGCATCGCCGGGGCCTCCTCCTCGCTCCACTGAAGCGCCATCGTGCTCCACTTCGCTCCACCGTACCCCACTTTCCCCCACACGCCACCATTTGGAGCCGTTTCTCACCCCATGTCCCCACCACCACCTGCAACGAGCGCTGGCCGCTCCGCCCCAGCGGGCGGCCCCTCCGCCGCAGCGGTGGCGGCCCCCGGCGGCGGGGCGCGCGATCGGCCGCGCCCTCGTCTGGGGAGCGGCGGCACCGTGCGCCGCGCGGCCCCCACCACCCACGATGCGGTCAAGGCGGCCGCGGGGTGGGGCGCCCGGTCACCGACGCCTCGGGCAGGTCGGCGGCGAGGTCGGCCCGGACCACGCCGGCGCCGGCCGGGTCCGGACGGCGGCGCAGGACGTGAGGGTCCTGGCTGGCGGGAGCGCGGGCACGAGCTCCGACGCGTCTCACGTAGGGTGTACGCGGGATCGCGACGAGGAGGACATGTGGCAAGAGAGGCGACGCTCGCCGACGTGCTCGAGGTGATGGGCCGGGTGCGCACGGCGATCGAGTCGGTCATCGAGGGCAAGCGCGGGTCGATCGACATGGCGATGGTCGTGCTGCTGGCCGAGGGCCACCTGCTGCTCGAGGACGTGCCGGGCGTCGGCAAGACCATGCTGGCCAAGGCGCTCGGCCGCTCGATCGACTGCACGGTGCGTCGGATCCAGTTCACCCCCGACCTGCTGCCGTCCGACGTCACCGGCGTGTCGGTCTACAACCAGCGCACCCAGTCGTTCGAGTTCAAGCCGGGTGGCATCTTCGCCAACATCGTGGTGGGCGACGAGATCAACCGCGCCTCGCCGAAGACCCAGTCGGCGCTGCTGGAGTCGATGGCCGAGCGGCAGGTGACCGTCGACGGCGCGACCCACCGCCTCGAGGCCCCGTTCATGGTGATCGCCACCCAGAACCCCATCGAGATGGAGGGCACCTACCCGCTGCCCGAGGCGCAGCGCGACCGGTTCATGGCCCGCATCGAGATGGGCTACCCCACCACGGGCGCCGAGCTCGAGATGCTCGACACCCACGGCGGCCACGACCCGCTCACCGGGCTGCGGCCCGTCACCGACGGGGTCACCGTACGGATGCTGATCGAGGCGGTCCGCCACGTCTACGTGGCGCCGGCGGTGAAGCAGTACCTGGTCGACGTCGTGGGCGCCACCCGCAACAACCGCGACCTGCGGCTGGGCGCCTCGCCCCGCTCCAGCCTCCACCTGCTGCGCGCCGCGCGGGCGCAGGCGGCGCTGTCGGGCCGCGAGTACGTGCTGCCCGACGACGTGGCGAGCCTGGCCGGCCCGGTGCTCGCCCACCGGGTGCTGCCCTCGACCGAGGCGCAGCTGGCGCGCCGGTCGGTGGGTGACATCGTCGCCAAGGCCGTCCGGTCGGTCCCGGTCCCCGACAAGAGGTAGGACCGTTGCGTCGCAACCCGTGGCCGCTGCTGACCTTCCGGGGCAAGGCCTTCGTCGTGCTGGGGGCGCTGACCACCGCGCTGGCGGTGGCGCTCGGGCAGCGCGACGTGCTGTGGTTCAGCCTGTTCCTGCTGCTGCCGCTCGTGTCGCTGCTGGTGGTGGCGCGGGCCCGGCTGCGGCTGACGTGCGAGCGGCGGGTCGCACCCCCCGAGGTGGTGGTGGGCGACCGTATGACCGGTGAGCTGGTGGTGACCAAGTACGGGGCGCTGCCGACCGGTCTGCTGCGCTTCGAGGACGACGTGCCCCGCAGCCTCGGGCGCCGGCCCCGGTTCACGGTGCAGCAGCTGGCCGGCGAGTGGCGCCGCGAGATCTCGTACCCCCTCGTCGGCGGGCAGCGGGGCCGGTTCGCCACCGGGCCCCTCACCGTACGGGCCACCGACCCGTTCAGCCTCGTGAAGCTCGACCGCCGCTTCAGCGCCACGAGCGAGGTGATGGTGACCCCGCGCGTCGTGCCCCTGCCGGCCATGCGCAACGCCACGGGCGCCGGGATGTCGGGCGAGTCGTCGCCGCAGAAGGTGGGCGTGGTCGGCCAGGACGACGTGCTCGTGCGCGAGTACCGCTCCGGCGACGACGTGCGCCGCATCCACTGGCGCTCCACGGCCCGCCGCAACGAGCTGATGGTGCGCCGCGAGGAGCAGGCCTGGGACCCGGCCGCCACCGTGCTGCTCGACTCGCGCGCCACCGCCCACGCCGGCGAGGGTCGGAACAGCTCGTTCGAGTGGGCGGTGTCGGCGGCCACCTCGATCGCGCTGCACTTCCTCGACTCGGGCTTCCGCATCGACCTCATCGACGCCGACGGCGCGATGGTGAGCAACGAGCGGTCGATCCAGGTGAGCGCGACCCGCCAGCAGATCGTCGACGAGATGACCGAGGCGTCGCTGTCGGGCCGCCGCGACCTGGTGCGGGCGATCGAGACCGCGATGGTGACCCAGCGCGGGCACCTCATGGTGGCGGTGACCGGCCGCCTGAGCTCGGGCGACGCCGAGCTGCTGCTCAGCGGACAGCGCAACCGGGCCCACTGCTTCGCCCTCGTGGTCGACGCCGACACGTTCACGGTCCGGTCCGAGCGCAGCACCCCCGAGCAGTACGACGAGCACCGGACGGCGGTGTCGATGCTGCGCGACCACCGGTGGCGGGTGATCGAGGTGCAGAAGGGCACCGAGCTCGCCGAGGCGTGGGCGAGCCTCGACCGGATGGGGGAGCTGGTCTGATGCGCCCGGTCGACCGTACGTGGCTCGCCGTCGCGGTGGCGGGGGTGCTGGCGTCGCTGACGCTACGTCCCCTCACCAGCGACGACGCCTACCTCGGGGCCGGCTGGTTCCTGATCGTGCTCGTGGCGGTGACCGCCGTCGTGGGCGACCGGCTGCGGCTGTCGAAGCTGCTCGTGACGCTGCTGCAGGTGCTGCTGACCGTGGTCGTGCTGGTGGCGTACGCCATCACCCCCGGCGACCCCGCGCTGCCCTGGTGGGGCCGGCTCGGGCCGCTGGTGGTCGAGGGCATCGACCACATGCAGGTGTCGACGGCCCCCATGCCGCCCCACGCGGGGGCGGCGGTCATCCTCGCGTCGGTGGTGGCGGGGATGACGCTCGTCGCGGGTGTGCTGGCCGACCAGCTGGAGCGCCCCGCCCTGGCGCTCGCGCCGCTGGCGACGCTGTTCGCGGTCCCCGCCGTCGCGCTGCGCACCGACGTGGGCTTCATGCCGTTCGTGCTGTGCGCGACGGGCTACCTGCTCATCCTGCTCGCCGACGGCCTCAACGCCGACCGGGCGTGGACCCGCAACGTGGCCGCCGACGAGCAGACCGCCCAGCTGCGCGGCTCCGGCGTGTGGCGCATCGCCACCCTCATCGGGGTCCCCGCGGTCGCCCTCAGCATCGCGATCGGCACGGTGGCGCCCACGCTCACCACCACGTTCTTCGAGTCGTTGCGCCCGGGCGGCACGGGCCCCATCGAGATGAGCGACCCGCAGCTCGACCTGCGCAACAACCTGACCCGGCCCGAGAACGCGCAGGTGCTCACCTACACCACCGACAAGCCGACGGGTGCCTACCTGCGCATGACCGCCCTGCCGCTCATGGGGCCCGACGGATGGGCGCAGAGCCGGGTGTCGCTGCGGCAGGGCGCGCTGAGCCCGGTGCCGGGGGTGCCGACCATGCCGGCCGCCGGCAGCCGCACCACGTCGGTGCAGATCGGCGACTTCCGGTCGATGTACCTGCCGGTGCCGTACGCGCCCCGCGCCCAGGACGCGGCGGGCGAGTGGAGCCACGACCCG
>JBHAES010000035.1:0-7241 GCA_041855725.1 Actinomycetota bacterium | reverse complement strand
GTCGCCGAGGAGCAGCCCCCCCGCCGGGACGGCCGCGTCGCTGACGTGGAGCCGGCCCTGGTCGGCGAGCACCACCGGCGAGGTGGTCACGACTCCGCCAGCGGCAGCACGAGGTGGGGGCCGTCGTTGCGCACGTCGCCGACGGCCCGCGACACCGCGTACGCCTCCAGCCGGTCGGCGTCGGTGACGCTCAGCAGGGCCAGCGCCTGGTCGGGGTCGGTCACGCGGGGGTCGAGCCAGGCGTCCCACGCCTCGGGCCGCACCACCATCGGCATCCGGTCGTGGATGTGTCCCAGCGCGTCGGTCGCGGTGGTCGTGATGACGGCGCAGGAGGTGAGCCACTCGCCGGTGGCAGGGTCCTTCCAGAGGTCGTACAGCCCCGCCATCACCAGCAGGCCGCCGTCGGCGGGACGGATGAAGAAAGGCTGCTTGACCGGTCTGCCCTTCGCGTCGGTGCGCTGCGAGGCGTACCACTCGTAGTAGCCGTCGGCCGGCAGCAGGCACCGGCGGCGGGCGAACGGCCGCCGGAACGCCGGCTTGGTCGCCACGGTCTCGACCCGGGCGTTGATCATCGACGCCCCGCGGGCGCTCGTCGACCACGACGGCACGAGGCCCCACCGGGGGGCGACCAGTCGGCGGACGGCGGCCCCGGCGTCGACCCGCTCCACCACGGCCGCCACGGGGTCGGTGGGGGCGACGTTCCAGCTCGGCGGCGGCACCGCCACCACCTCGGCGACCTGGAAGGTCTCGACGAGGGTGTCGGCGTCGGCCGAGGCCGCGTAGCGTCCGCACATGCCCCGACCGTACCCCGCGCCGGCGCGCCCGGGGGTGCCCCCGCGGGCGGGACGCGGGATGCGGGGCGCACCACCCCGGCCGGCGGCGTCGCCCGGTTAGGATGCGCACATGAGCCTTCTGCGTCTCGCCGGCCGCACGATGCTGGCCAGCTTCTTCGTGGTCACCGGTGCCAAGGCCGTCGCCAACCCCGAGCCGCTCGTCGAGAGCGCGGAGCCGCTGGCGAAGGCGTTCGTGCCGCTCGCCCAGAAGGTGGCGCCGCCCACCGTCGCCAACTACATCCCCGACGACACCACGACCCTCGTCCGCGTGACGGGTGCCGCGCAGGTGGTCGGCGGGCTGATGCTCGCCACGGGTGTCGGGCGCCGCCTCGGCGCGACGGTGCTGGGCGTGTCGATGGTGCCGCACGTGCTGGCGTCGCGGCCTCGGGCCGGGGCCACCGCCGCCGAGCGTGAGGTGCTGCGCTCCCAGCTGCTGCGCAACGTGGCGCTGCTGGGCGGGGCGATCCTGGCCTCTCTCGACACGCAGGGCAAGCCCGACCTGGCCTGGCTGGCGCGGGAGCGTCGGCTGCGGCTGGGCCGGACTGCCGGGCGCACCGCCAAGCAGCTGGGCAAGGATGCCCGCCGCACCGTCGACGACGTGGCGAAGTCGGCCACGCGCACCGGCGACGAGGTGGCCAAGGGGCTCAGCCGCACGGCCCGCGCCCTGCGCCGCGAGGCCCGGCAGACGCAGCGACAGCTCGCCCGCGACGCGAAGCACGCCCGCACGGTGGCCAGGCTCCAGGTGCGTGACGCGCAGCACGCGCTCGGCACGGCCCTGGCCGACACCCGCGGCTGACCCGGTCGTGCCGACCTGGGTCGCCCCGTACGCCGACGGCCCCCTGGCCACCCAGGTGGTGGTGCCCGGTTCGAAGTCGGCCACGGCCCGCGCCCTCGTGCTCGCCGCCCTGGCCACCGGGCCGGGCACGGTCGCCGGCGGCCTCGTCGCCCGCGACTGCGACCTCATGAAGGGTGCGCTGCGGGCCCTCGGCACCGGCATCGACGACTCCGACCCCGACCGCTGGGTGGTGACCCCCGCCGACGAGCTGCGGCCGGGCGCGCGGATCGACTGCGGCCTGGCGGGCACCGTGGCCCGGTTCGTGCCGCCGCTGGCCGCCACCATCGACGGCACTACCCGCTTCCACGGCGACGAGGCCGCCTCGGCCCGGCCGATGGCGCCGCTGCTCGACGGGCTGGTGCAGTGCGGCGCCGAGGTGCTGGGGTCGTCCCTGCCGTTCCAGGTGACCGGTCCGGTGACCGGTGGCGAGGTCGACATCGACGCGTCGGGCTCGTCGCAGCTCGTCTCCGGGCTGCTCCTGGCCGGCGCCAGGTTCCCCCGAGGGCTGCGGCTGCGCCACGTGGGCCGCGACCCGGTGCCGTCGGCCCCGTACGTGGCCCTCACGGTGGCAGCGCTGCGCCGGCGCGGGGTCGGCGTGACGCCCCCTGGCCCCGACGAGTGGTGGGTGCCGCCGTCGCCGGTGGCGGCCACCGACGAGGTGGTGCCGCCCGACCTCATGAACGCCGCCGCCTTCCTCGCCGCCGCCGTGGTGACCGGTGGCCGGGTGACGGTCGCCGGCTGGCCCGAGACGCGTGGCCTGCCCGGCACCGAGGTGCCCGACGTGCTCGCCGCCTTCGGGGCGACCAGCGAGCTCGGCCCCGACGGCCTCACCGTCTCGCACCCCGGCGGCGGGAGGGACGGGGTGGACCTCGACCTGCGCGACAGCGCCGAGCTCACCCCGGTCGTGGCCGCGCTCATGGCGCTGGCCCACTCCCCGTCCCGGCTGCGCGGCGTCGCCCACGTCCGCGGCCACGAGACCGACCGGCTCGCCGCGCTGGCCGCCGGGCTGCGCGGGCTGGGCGCCGAGGTCACCGAGCACCACGACGGGCTGGACGTGGTGCCCCGGCGGCTGACCGGCGGCGTGTGGCGCTGTCACGCCGACCACCGGCTCGCCCACGCGGGGGCGCTGCTGGGGCTGGCGGTGCGCGGCGTGGCGCTCGACGACGTGGCGAGCACCTCGAAGACCATGCCCACCTTCCCGGCGGTGTGGACGGGGATGCTCGCGTGAGCCCCCGCCGCAGCGGTGTGTACGCCGACGACCACGACGGGTTCGGGCGGCCGCAGCGGACGCGGCCGCGCACGAAGGACCGGCCCGACTACTCCCGGCTCGCCCTCGGCCGGGTCGTCACCATCGACCGGGGCCGCTACCGGTGCCGACTGGTCGACGGCGGCGCCCAGGTGACGGCCGCCAAGGCCCGCACCCTGGGCCGCACGTCGGTCATCGTCGGCGACCTGGTGCGCCTCGACGGCGACGTGTCGGGCCGCGACGGCACCCTGGCCCGCATCGCCGAGGTGGCCGAGCGCACCACCGTGCTGCGGCGCACCGCCGACGACGACGACCCGTGGGAGCGACCCGTCGTCGCCAACGCCGACCAGCTCGTCATCGTGACCGCCCTGGCCGACCCGCCGCCGCGTACGGGCATGATCGACCGGATCCTCGTCGCCGGCTACGACGCCGGCATCGACCCGCTGCTGTGCCTCACGAAGGCCGACCTGGCCTCCCCCGACGAGCTCGTGGCCGCGTACGCGCCCCTCGACGTGCCGGTCGTGGTGGTGGCGCCGGGGGTCGACCTCACCGCGCTGCGGGCTCGCCTGGCCGGTCGGGTGAGCGTGCTCGTCGGCCACAGCGGAGTGGGCAAGTCGACCCTCGTCAACGCGCTCGTCCCCGGTGTCGAGCGGGCCGTCGGCGAGGTCAACGAGGTCACGGGCCGGGGTCGGCACACGTCCACGTCGGCGGTGGCCCTGGAGCTGCCGCCGCCGGGCGGCACCGTGATCGACACGCCGGGCGTGCGGTCGTTCGGGCTGTCCCACGTCACCCAGCAGAACGTGCTGCGGGCCTTCCCGGACCTGGCCGCCCGCACCGACGACTGCCCCCGCGGCTGCACCCATGCCGCCACCGCGCCCGAGTGCGCCCTCGACGAGGCGGTCGCCCGCGGCGACCTCGAGGTGGCGCGGGTCGCCTCCTTCCGCCGCCTGGAGCGCGCGGGGTCGGGCGCGAACCCCACCTGAGCGCACCGGTCGGCGACCGGTGCCGCCCGCCACCCTCCGGCGCCCCGGGCGGGCCGAGCGTGAGCCGGGCAACCGGGGGAACGCGGCAGGTCTGGTCGGGGCCTTGACGGACGCAGCCAACCATGGAAGACTCCACTGCATCGTCCAGTCACTAATGAATGGATATGCAGATGCTGACGTCTGACCCCACCGCGGTCGCACAGTGGCGGGCGTGGCGCGACGAGGCCGCTCAGGCCGGCCCGCAGCGTCGTACGGAGCTGCTGCAGCAGCGGGCCACCGAGATCCGACGCTCGATCGTCACCATGATCGGGCGCGCCGGGCAGGGCCACATCGGCGGCGACCTGTCGGTCACCGACGTGCTCACCGTGCTCTACCACCATGTGCTGCGCATCGACCCGGCCGCGCCCGACGCCGACCAGCGGGACCGGTGCATCCTCAGCAAGGGCCACTGCGCGGCCGCCTTCTACAGCGTGCTCGCCTCGTGCGGCTACTTCCCCGCCGCCGAGCTGGCGACCTTCATGCAGCCGCTGTCGGCGCTGTCGGGCCACCCCAACCGCAACCACGTGCCCGGGGTCGAGACCAACACCGGACCCCTGGGCCACGGCCTGCCCGTGGCCGTCGGCGAGGCCGTCGCCGCCACCCTCCTCGGCCGCGACACCCGGGTGTTCGTGGTGGTCGGCGACGGCGAGCTGCAGGAGGGGTCCAACTGGGAGGCACTCATGCTCGCCGGGCACCGTCGGCTCGCCAACCTCGTGGTCGTCGTCGACCGCAACCGGCTGCAGCAGGGTGCCCGCACCGAGGAGACCAACGGCCTCGACCCCCTCGACGCCAAGCTCGCGGCCTTCGGCCTCGAGGTCCGTGAGGTCGACGGTCACGACGTCGCCGCGCTCGTCGACGCATTCGCCCCTTCGCGGACCGGGCGGCCCGTGGGTGTGATCGCCAGCACGGTCAAGGGCAAGGGCGTGTCGTTCATCGAGGACCGGGTGGAGTGGCACCACAAGGTGCCCGACGCCGAGCAGGTGGCACGCGCGCTGGAGGAGCTGGCATGAGCCCCGAGACGTACGACAACCGGCAGGCCTTCGCGGCCGAGCTCGTGGCGCTCGCCGCCACCGACGAGCGCATCGTCGCGGTCTGCAACGACTCCGTCGGGTCGAGCAACCTCGGCGCCTTCCAGCAGGCCTACCCCGACCGGCTCGTCAACGTCGGCATCGCCGAGCAGGACATGGTGGGGGTCGGGGCCGGTCTCGCCGCCTCGGGGCTGGTCCCGTTCGTGTGCGGCGCCGGACCGTTCCTCACCGGACGCTCGCTGGAGCAGGTGAAGGCCGACGTGGCCTACAGCCAGCACCCCGTCATCCTGTGCGGCATGTCGCCCGGGTTCGCGTACGGGGAGCTCGGCCCCACGCACCACTCGGTCGAGGACCTCTCGTGGCTGCGCGCCCTCCCGGGCCTCGACATCGTCGTGCCGGCCGACCGGCGCCAGACCCGCCAGGCGGTGCAGGCGGCCGTGGCCGATCCCCGACCCACCTACCTGCGCGTCGGGCGCACGAAGGTGCCCGACGTGACCGTCGAGGGCGACCGGCTCGTGCGGGGCCGCATCGACGTGGCCCGCCCGGGCGACGACGTCACCCTCGTGGGCACCGGGGGCACCGTGTCGGTCTGCCTCGAGGCGGCCGCGGCCCTCGCCGCGTCCGGCGTGTCGGCCCGCGTGCTCAACGCCGCGTACGTGGCCCCGCTGGACGTCGCCGCGATCACCGCGGCGGCGCTGGAGACCCGGGCGGTCGTCACGGTCGAGGAGGCCAGCACGGCGGGCGGGCTCGGCGCCGCGGTCGCGCAGGTGGTCGTGACCGGCCCGCGCCCGGTGCCGATGCGGATCCTCGGCCTCACCGAGTTCGCGCCCACCGGCAGCGCCGCCTTCCTCATGGAGCACTTCGGCCTCACCGCGCCCCACGTGGTGGCCGCAGCCCGCGAGGCGCTCGGCGATGCGTGACGTCGTCGTCGCGATCGACCAGGGCACGAGCTCCACGAAGGCGCTCGCCGTCGACGCCACCGGCGCCGTCGTCGGCGAGGCGACGGTGCCCGTCGGCATCGAGCACCCCCGCGTCGGCTGGGTGCAGCAGGACGCCGACGAGATCGCGGCCAGCACCGACGAGGCGGTCCGGCGGGCGATCGACGGCATCGCCGGCCGGGTGGGCGCCATCGGCATCAGCAACCAGCGGGAGTCGGCGCTCGTCTGGGACCGCGCCACCGGACGCCCGCTCGCTCCGATGCTGGGCTGGCAGGACCGGCGCACCAGCGGGGCCGCCGCCGCGCTCGGTGCCCACGCGGCCCGGGTCCGCGAGGTGACCGGGCTCGCGCTCGACCCGATGTTCTCGGCGCTCAAGCTCGCCTGGCTGCTGGACCAGGTCGACCCCCACCGCACCCGCGCCGAGGCCGGCGAGATCGTGTGCGGCACCGTCGACGCGTGGCTCGTGCACCACCACACCGGCGACGTGCGCATCGAGGCCGGCAACGCGTCGCGCACCGCGCTGCTCGACCTCGCCACCGGGGACTGGAGCGACGAGATGTGCGACCTCTTCGGGGTGCCGAGCCCCTGCCTGCCCCGGGTCGCCGCCTCCGACGAGCCCACCTCCCCGGTGCGGTCGTGGGGGCTCGTCGACGTACCGGTCACGGGCGTGCTCGGCGACTCGCACGCGTCGCTGTACGGGCAGGGGGCCCGCGGCCCCGGCGACGTGAAGGTGACCCTCGGCACCGGCTCGTCGGTGATGGGCCTGCTCCCCTCCCTCGCCGCGGCACCGGACGGGCTCGTCACCACCGTCGCGTGGCGGCTGCGCGCCGCGGGCGGTCCGGCGTACGCGTTCGAGGGCAACATCCTCGCCAGCGGCGCCACGTTCGTCTGGCTGGCGCAGGTGCTGGGCTGCGAGCCGGGCGACCTCGTCGACCTCGCCACCGCGGCGCCCGACCCCGACCCGGCCGAGGGCGTCGACCTGGTGCCCGCGTTCGCCGGCCTCGGCGCGCCCTGGTGGGACGACGGGGCCCGCGCCGTGCTGACCGGGTTCACCCTCGGCACCACGCGCGCCGACGTGGCCCGCGCCGGGGTGGAGTCGATGGCGCTGCAGATCGAGGACGTGCTCGCCGCCGCCGAGCGGGCCGCCGGCGAGCGGCTCGCCACCGTGCTCGTCGACGGCGGGCCGGCGGGCAACGACGCCCTCGTCCAGCTGCTGGCCGATCTCACCCAGCGGACCGTCCGGCGGCCGGGGGTGTCGGGGCTGTCGTCGCTCGGCGCCGCCCACCTCGCCGGCACCACGGCCGGGATCCTCACCGACGACGCGCCCGCGTCCCCGACC
>JBHAES010000034.1:0-7845 GCA_041855725.1 Actinomycetota bacterium | reverse complement strand
CTGCTCAAGCCGGGCAGCGACCGGCGCTCGTTCATCGTGCTCCAGGGACGGCCGGCGGGCACGCTGGAAGCCGGCGAGTACGCCACCGGCCGCACCCGGCTCGCCGAGGCGGCGTTCGCCGCGTACGCCGACCTGGCCGCCCGCTTCGACCTCGTGCTGTGCGAGGGGGCCGGTTCGGCCGCCGAGATCAACCTGCGCGCCGGCGACTACGTGAACTTCGGGCTGGCCAGGCGGTTCGACCTGCCGGTGGTGCTGTGCGGCGACATCGACCGCGGTGGCGTGCTGGCCGCGATCTTCGGCACGTGGGGCATCGTCGACGACGCCGACCGGGCCCTGCTCGCCGGCTACGTGGTCAACAAGTTCCGCGGCGACCAGGCCGTGCTCGACCCGGGGCTGGCCGACCTCACCGCCCGGACCGGGCTGCCGTGCCTCGGCGTGGTGCCGTGGCTCGCCGACGTGTGGCTCGACGGCGAGGACGCGCTCGCCCTGGCCCGGTGGCCGCGGCACGGGTCCGGGGACGGCACGCTGCGGGTGGTGGCCGTACGGCTGCCGCGGCTCTCCAACGCCACCGACCTCGACGCGCTGGCGGCGGAGCCGGGCGTGGCCGTGTCGGTCACCGACCAGCCGGGCGACCTCGCCGACGCCGACCTCGTGGTGCTCCCCGGCAGCCGCGCCACCCTCGACGACCTCGCCTGGCTGCGGCGCCGCGGCCTCGCCGACGCGATCGTGGACCGCACCGCGCAGGGCCGCCCCGTGCTCGGCGTGTGCGGCGGCTACCAGATGCTCGCCGAGCAGATCGACGACGACGTGGAGACCGGCCGCGGCAGCGTGCCCGGGCTGGGCCTGCTGCCCGCCCGCGTCCGGTTCGACGCCGGCAAGACCCTCGCCCGCCCCCGCGGCACCTGGCGGGGGCACCCGGTCGAGGCGTACGAGATCCACCACGGCACCGTCGACGTCGACGCGGCCGCCGGCGACGTCGAGCCGTTCCTCGACGGGGTGCGCCGCGGCCAGACGTGGGGGACGCTGTGGCACGGCGCGTTCGAGAACGACGCCTTCCGCCGCGCCTGGCTCGCCGAGCTGGCCGCCGTCGTCGGCTCCCGCTGGGCCCCCGACCCTGCCGCCCCCGGCTTCACCGAGCGCCGTACGCGGATGCTCGACCGGGTCGCCGACGCGCTGGAGGAGCACGTCGCCGTCGACCGGCTGCTGGGCCTGGCCCGCTGAGGCCGTCAGAGGTCCGCCGGGTCGGCGACGACGGGCAGCCCCAGCCGGGCCGCCTCGTCGAGCAGCTCGCGGTTGCCGGCGTTGAGGGTGCCGAACCGTTCCAGGCCGGCGACGACGGCGCGGCAGCGGCGCAACCGGTCGAGGGCGGCGTCGAGGACCGGGCGGCCGATCGGCTCGAACGGGTCGGTGGCGAACACCTCGCCGGCCAGCCGCGACCCGACGTGGAAGTCGACGTCGTTGCGGTGCAGCACCCCGGTCACGAACGGCGTCCCCGCCCGTTGGAGCGCCCGGTAGGCGGGGATCCCGGAGCCGTCGCCGCCGACCACGAACACCTGCGGCTCGCCCGGGGGCGGCTCGAGCTCCAGGCTGCCGAAGAGCGGGTCGTAGCTGCCGTGGTCGACGTCGAAGAGCTCGTCGACGCCGCCGTCGGTGAAGATCTCGGCCGGTGTGCCGATGCGGTGGATGCGGTCACCCTTGACGCACATCACGAGGTCGGCGACCTTCTGCGCCATGTCGACCTCGTGCAGCGACATGACCACGGTGATCCCGGCCTTGCGGGCCATGTGGCGCAGGATGGCGAGCAGCTCCAGCCGGTAGCGCACGTCGAGGAAGGCGGTCGGCTCGTCGAGCACGATGATCCGCGGCTGCTGCGCCAGGGCCCGGGCGATCAGCACCCGCTGCCGCTGCCCGTCGCTGACCTGCCGGAAGTCCTGGTCGCGCAGCTCCCAGGCGTGCAGCACCTCCATCGAGCGGCGGACGACGGCATGGTCGTCGGCCGACAGGATCCCGAACCGGCCGGTGTGGGGGTGGCGCCCGGTGGCGACGACGTCGCGGCAGGTCATCAGCTCGGTCTTGAGCCGCTCGGTGAGCACCACCGCCAGCTGCCGGGCCAGCTCGGGGCCGGAGAGGTCGGCGACGACCCGCTCGTCGAGGCGCACGGTGCCGTCGATCGCGGCCAGCAGCCGGGCGACCGTCTTGAGGATCGTCGACTTTCCGGACCCGTTGGGACCGATGAGGGCCAGCACCGTGCCGGGCGGCACCTCGACCTGGATGTCCGAGATCAGCGGGGTGCCGCGGTAGCCGACGCTGAGCCCGTCGGTGCGCAGCGTCGCCCCCGGCCCCACGAGGGGTCTGCGTACGGCCATCACCGGCCCCCCGCCCCGCGGCGGCGCAGCATGACGCCGATCACGATGGGGGCCCCGAACAGGGCGGTGACCGAGCTGATGGTGATCTCGGTGGGCGCGAACGCCGTACGGGCCAGCAGGTCGCAGCCGAGGCAGAACACGGCCCCGCCGAGGAACGACCCGGGGATGACGACGAGCGGCTTCGCCGTGCCGAACAGCCACCGCACCAGGTGCGGCACCGCCACCCCGACGAACGACACCGGGCCGGCGAACGCGGTGACGCAGGCGGCCAGCAGGCTCGACAGCAGCACCAGCAGCACCCGGAACACGCGGGTGTCGACGCCGACGCTCTGCGCGTACTGCTCGCCGAGCTGGAACGCGCTGATCGGCTTGGCGAGCCACAGCACCACGCCCGAGGCGGCGCCGACGACGGTGGTGAGCACGGCGACGTCGCCCCACGACATGCCCGAGAAGCTGCCCTGCGACCAGGTGTGCAGGTTGACGATGCTGGCGTCGTCGGCGAACGTGACGACCATGTCGGTGACCGCCGAGCAGATGTAGCCCACCATCACGCCGGCGACGATGAGCATCGACATGCGGTCGACCCGGGTGGCGAGCACCATCACCACCCCCATGGCGGCCAGCGCCCCCACGAACGCGGCCCCGACGAGCACGAACGGGCTCGCCGCCTCGGTCGACGAGAGCACGAACACCATCAGCAGCGCCACGGTGAGCTTGGCGCCCGACGAGATGCCGAGCACGAACGGCCCGGCGATCGGGTTGTTGAAGAAGGTCTGCAGCAGGAACCCGGCCAGCGCCAGGGCGCCGCCCAGCACGAGGGCCGCCAGCAGCCGGGGCAGCCGGATCGTCCACACGATGCTCACGTCGACCGGTCGGCCCTGCCGGTGCAGCAGGATGCCGGGCATGTCGCCCAGCGCCACGGGCACCGACCCGATGCCGATGCTCAGCACCACGAACGTGACCAGCAGCCCCACCAGCAGCACCAGGCACAGCAGCGTACGCGCCGCCCGGGGGTCGTCGACGTGCGGCTCGGGCGCCGGGTCGGCGTCCCGGCGCTGGTGACGGCGGGTCGGGGGCATCGGCGGCTACCTCAACCGGTGCAGGTAGGTGAGCCGGTCGGGGGCCTGCGGGTCGGTGAGCACCCGGTCCAGGTCGGTGACGAGCACGCCCATGCCCATCATGTCCTGGTAGAAGTCGCGGCCGGTGCACCACACGTCGCCGGTGCGGACGGCGCGGAACTCGGCGAGCAGCGGGTTGAGCGCCACCAGCTCGGCCATCGAGTGCAGGTCGCCGCCGACGGTGGAGTTGTAGACGATCACGTCGGCGTCGCGGGCCGTGGCGTAGAACTTCTCCATCTCCAGGTTGATGGTGCTCGTGGCCTTGCCGTCGGTGAGGTCGGAGAACACGTACGACCCGCCTGCCAGCTCGATGAGCCGCGGGATGTAGTCGCCGGACTTGCGGGTCACGACGTAGCCGGCGGTGCTGATGTGGAAGAACGCGACGGTGCGCCCCGTCGCGGGACGCCCGGCGAGACGGTCGAGGTTGGCCTGCTGCTCGGCGAAGCGGGCCAGGGCCAGCGGCTGCTTGCCGAGGAGGGCACCGAAGAGCTTGATCCACTCGGTGCGGCCCAGCGGGTGGGACTCGTAGCTCGACTGCTCCACGAGCACCGGGATGCCGAGGGCGACCAGCTTCTCCTTCACCTGCGGGGCGTGGTTGATCATGGTGTTCTCGATGGCGAGGCTGGGGGCGCCGGCGACGAGCATCTCGTAGTCGGGGGCCGAGTACTTGCCGCCGAACCGGATCCGCCCCGACTCCATCGCCGCCCGCGCCTCCGGCAGGTACCAGGCGTCGGCGGCCAGCGCCGAGAACCCCACCGCCGGCAGCGCGTCGAGCGCCACGACGAGGCTCATCGTGGCCGACGCCGCCAGGTAGACGTTGGTCAGCGGGCGGGTCAGCACGGTGACGTCCGACGCGACGCGCGGCGGGACCGGGCGGCCCTCGGGGACGACGAGGAAGCGGCTCTGGTCGGCGATGGTGATCAGGGCGTACTGCCCCACCTCGCACTCGGCCAGGGCCGCCGCGTCGGACCCGGCCGGGCACCCGGCCGCGTCGCCGGCGTAGTAGTCGATGCGGAACCCGGTGGCATAGGTGAGCACCAGGCTGTGGTCGGGCCGCCAGCCGTTGCCGAGCCCCGACGTGTCGGGAGGGCGTGTGGCGCATCCCGGCGTGACGGCGAGGGTCAGCACGAGGGCGAGCCAGACGAGCAGCAGGCGACGCATCGGTCAGGCCCGAGTGAGGGTGGTGGAGTCGAATCGCAGGGTGTAGGCGATCTGGTGCGGCCGGCTCATCGCCACCGTCTCGGCCGTGACCTGGATGTCGGCGTCCAGGGTGACCGGGATCGAGAACGTCGAGTTCTGCCCCTGCGCGCTGACGGGGGTGTAGCGGGTGCCGCCGACCTCCATCCACGTGTAATGGGGGCTGCTCCACACCACCTCGGCGGTCATGGCGTCACCCGTCACGACCAGCCTGGCCGGCGAGGCGACCGTGGCTCGGCCCGAGCCGCCGGTCAGGCTGACCGCGACCCGGTACTCCCCCGGCGCCGGGCGGGCGGGCCCGGTCGAGGCGCAGGCGCCCAGGGCCAGGGCCACGACGACGAGCAGCACGGTCAGGGCCCGGGCGCCGGGCCGGGCGGGGCGTACGACGGTCACGGGCTACTCCTGCTCGGAGATCGCGTCGGCCGGGATCCCCGACGACGAGAACGTGACGGTCTGGTCGTACCACGTGCCGGGCTTCTTGCCTGACTCGGCGGCGATGCTCATCGGCTTGTTGAGCCGGCTCACGGGCACCACGTAGACGTGGCGGCCCTGCGCGTCGGTGGTGAACTCGATGAACCCGCTCGTCGCCTTCGCGGCCTGCTCGCCGGTGCCGAGCGCGAGCCGGCCGTAGCCGTCGCCGCTGAGGGTGACGGTGACCGTCATGGTCTCGCCCTCGACCGTGAGCCGGGCGTCGACGATCTTGAACATCGAGCTGCCGCCGGTGACGGTGATCGCGTACGTGCCCGGCTTGATCTGGCCCGGCGCCACCTCGGGGGCCGCCGACGCCTCGCTCGACGGGGCGGCGGGGGCGGGGGTGGCCGAGCCGGTCCGGGTGGACGCGTGGGCGGCGGCGACCGCGGCCTTGGCGTGCTCGACGTACAGCTGCTGGATCTGCGGGTTCTGCCCGATGCCCTCGAGGAGGGTCTCGACCTCGAACCCGGCCTTGGTGAACGTGCTCTTCCACGAGTCGGGCTCGTCGCCGGCCATGTCGTTGGTGGCATGGTCGCCGGCCACGACCATGAACGGCTGCAGCACGACCTTCTTCACCGCGGCCCTGGTGGCCTCGGCCACCACGTCCTCGAGGGTCGGGCTGCCCTCGACGGTGCCGACGAAGTAGTTCTTGTAGCCCGCCTTGAGGACGCCGTCGAGCTTGGCGTACACGTCGTTCGACGGGGCGGAGGTGCCGTGGCCCATGAAGATCACGGCGGTGTCGTCACCGGCGTAGCGGGCCGTGTTGTCGGTGATCGCCTTCGCGACCCGCTGGAAGTCGTCGTCGGTGGTGAGCAGCGGCGAGCCGATGGCGAACGACGTGAACTGGTCGGAGTAGCGGTTCGCGACGGTGACGATGTCGGTGTACTCGTAGCCGGCCATGATCGTGGTCGGCTGGATCACGAGGTGGGTGACGCCATCGGCGACGATGCGCCGCATCGCCTCGTCCACGGTGTCGACGTGGGTGCCGTCGCGCTTGGCCAGCTTGTCGATGATGATCTGCGAGGTGAACGCGCGCCGGACCTCGTAGTCCGGGTAGGCGGTGGCGATCGACTTCTCGATGGCGCCGATGCTGAGCTCGCGGTTGTCGTTGTAGCTGGTGCCGAAGCTGACGACCAGCATCACTTTCTTCGCTGCCGTGGCGCCAGACGGGGAGGTGGAGGAGGCAGGGGTGGTGCCGCTGCAACCGTTCATGAGCACCAGGCACAGCAGGGCCGCGCCCACCAGGACGCGGGAGAAGGAGACCTTCATGGCGTTGATCCTCTCGTCGGTGGAGTCTGAAAGGGATCAACTCAAGGGCCAAAGCCGGAACTGGGGCACCCTGCCGGGAGCCCTCCGTTCACCCTCTGGGAGCCGCAGAGTTGAACATCGTTCGGTCGGCGGGCAAGTCTTCTGACTTCTCGCGGGCGCCTGGTGGCGCCGACCCCACCGCCTTCCCGGAGCAGGTGCTCCAGTGGCCTCGTGGCGGGGCTGCCGCGATACACAGCAACGGCCTTGTGCGGGATTCCCACCCGACTTCCTTGGCCTGCCGTCCGTGTGGAGTTGTCGCCACGACCGTAGCACCGGCCCCCCGGTCGCCGCAGGCGGGGTCGCCATCGGTCGGCGAGAGGCCGGTCAGGGGCGGGTCGCCGCCCAGGCCGTCACCGTACGGGCCGGGCGGAACCCGGTGAACCTGCCGATCGGCTCGGCGGTCTCGACCGCCACCCGGGTGAGCTCGCCGCCGTGGCGGCCGTACGCCTGCAGCAGCAGGGCGTCGGACTCGGCGGTGACGCTGTGCACGACGATCCGCCCGCCTCGGGGCAACGCGTCCCAGCAGGCGCGCAGCAGCGGCTCGCTGACCCCGCCGCCGACGAACACGGCGTCCGGCGGCGGCAGGTGGCCGACCACCGCCTCGAGCTCGGCCTCGACCACCTCGACCTGGCCGGCCACGCCGTGGCGGGCGGCGTTCACGCCGATCCGGGCGGCCCGGTCGCTGCGGCGCTCGACCGCGACGGCGCGGTTGGTGACCGCCAGGCGGCACCACTCGACGGCGACCGAGCCGCTGCCGGCGCCCAGGTCCCACAGCAGCTCCCCCGCGCGGGGGGCGAGGCAGGCGAGGGCGGCGGCCCGCAGCACCCGCTTGGTGAGCAGGCCGTCGCTGGCGAAGGCGTCGTCGCCCAGACCGGCGCTGAGCTGGCCGGCATGGTCGGGCGGGGTCACAGCGACGACCCTAAAGCTCATGACGTTGTAGGCGCCAGAGCCTGAAGGGCGGTGGGGCTCCGGTCTGGGTCAGGACGGTGTGGTGTGAGCCGATCCGACGCAGCGAGGAACCGGCTCTTCACAGAAGGCAGAGGGGTTCTGAATGTCGCGCTTCTGACTATGTGGCAGGGCTGTTGGTTGAGTCCTGAACGGAGTGTCCGACATGGGAAGACCACCCCAGATCCCGGTGGAAAGGAAGACGAGGATCGTGCTCAGCGTCCTGGCTGGTGAGGTGTCGATCGCGGAGGCGGCACGTCGCGAGAAGGTCGGTGAGCAGTCGATCGGGCGGTGGGAGGCCGAGTTCGTCGAGGCTGGTAGGGCGGGCAGGTCGGGCCGGTCGACGCGGGAGGAGCAGGTGGAGGCGGAGGTCGTCGAGCTGACCCAGGCGCTCGGTGAGGCGGCGGTCGAGATCCGCGTCTGGAAGAAGTCGGCCCAGG
>JBHAES010000033.1:0-10870 GCA_041855725.1 Actinomycetota bacterium | reverse complement strand
GCGAGGTCGGTGAGGTCGTCGGCCTCGGTGACGGAGGTCGGCTGCAGCGGTGGCTCGAGCACGAACCGGTCGGGACCGGGGCCGCCGGTGAGGGTGTCGGGGCCGAGCCCGCCGGTGAGCGTGTCGGCGCCGGCCCCGCCGGTCAGGGCGTTGGCCGCGGGGTTGCCGTACAGGTGGTCGTCGGCGTCGGTGCCGGTGCCGCGGGTGGCGGTGCCCAGCAGCCACAGGTGGGTCTGGCCGGGTGCCAGGGCCCGGTCGGTGGGGGCCCAGACGTGGCCGGCCCGGACGAACGACGCCTGGGGCTGCGGCAGCGTGACCCCGGACCGGTCGACGTGGGCGGGTCCGACCCCGCCGTAGCCGCCCTCGTGGTACTCGGGGCGCCCGCCCGCTGCCGAGGCGATGACCGCGTTGCCCTGCACGGTCACGTCGCGTACGTCGCCGACCGCGGCACCGTGCACGGTGGTGACCTCGGCCCCCACGTACACGAGGGGACGGTCGGTCGGGTTGTGGAGGACGTTGCCGACGTAGGTCACCTGGGTGAGGGGCCCGCGGCCCCCGTGGTAATGGGCCGGCACCCCGGTGCGGGGCGTCGGCTTCTCGGCGTCGGTCATGTAGGAGTAGGGGCTGGTCTTCTTGCCCGTGCCGTTCGTGACGGACTCGCCGTCCCAGATCGACTCGCTGGCGAGCAGGGTGCGTCGTACGGGGGCCGACACCACGTTGGCCTCGAAGCGGGTGCGGTCGGCGCCGGTGGAGGCGTGGAGGGCCCACATCGGCCCGCGGTCCGGGTCCGGGTGGACGGCGTGGACGTGGTTGCCGACGAACCAGGTGTCCTGGCTGCCGGTGTAGGCCTGCAGGAGCCCCTCGCCGGAGGCGCGGCGGGTGGCGACCAGGTTGTCGCGCACGGTGTTGCGGTGCGACTGGTAGGCGACGTGGATCGCGGCCGACACCGCGTCGGTGAGGTGGTTGCCGGCGACCAGGTTGTCGCTGGACCCGGCCTGGAGCGAGATGTTGCGGGTGTTCCAGGCCAGCCGGTTGCCGGTCACCTGGGCGCCGGTGACGCCCTCGAACCCGATGCCGTAGTAGCCGCCGTGGACGCGGTTGCCGCTCACCACGAACCCGTGGGCGTGGTGCGTGCCGGCGACGATCCGGTCGTGGCGGGTGTAGCTGTCCCACTGGCCCGCCCCGCCGAGCGGCGGCGTCGTGACCACGCTGATCCCCACCGCGCCCTCGGCGGGCGGCTGCGCGGCGTCGCCGGCGAAGACGATGAGGTTGTCGCGGATGGTGAGGCGTTCGGCGTGGCCGTCGCGGGCGACGACCTCGATGCCCTTGGCGGTGGGGCCGAGCCCGGTGAGGGTGACCCGCTCGATGGTGACGTCGCGCATCACCTCGTCGGGGTAGCCGGCGTCGCGGTTGGCCATCGCCGAGGCCGCGATGCCCTTCGCCTGGGGCGCCTGCGACAGGTCGATGGCCAGGTCGTGGAGCACGAGCCCGCTGGCCGACGACACGAGCTGGACGGCGACGCCCACCCCGGGGCGTACGACCAGCCGCGCCCCCTGCCCGTCGATCCGGGTCAGGCCCCGTGGCACCCGCACCGTGGCGTCGAGCACGTACGTCTCGCCAGGCGTGAGCCGCACCTCGCCCCCGGCGTCCAACGCCTCCTGGATCCCGTCGGTGCGGCTGGCGTCGGTGCGGGGCACCGTCACCGGGGCGGTGCCGGGCAGGGTCCAGGCGCGATGCCCCGAGGCGACCGGGGCCGGGCCCAGGGCAGCGACGAGGACGGCGGCCAGCGTGGCCGCGACGAGGTGTCGCACGGGGGTCTCCTCCTCGAGGGGGGCGGTTGCGGCCTACCCTACGGCCCGGGACGCGTCCGCCGCCAGGGGGCGGAAGGCCTGGTCCGGGCGGACCTGACGCCCCGTCGAGGAGCTGCACGCCCCGGTCAGGTCACAGCTGGCACAGCAGGCCACCGTGGACGCGTCCGCCGGGGATCCCGGCGGACGGTCACTCCCGGCTGGTGATGACGGACTGGATCTCGGCGATGTTCAGGTGGCGGGTCGCGGTGCGGGTGACCCCGAGGCTGCCGGAGTAGCCGTTGGCCGTCCAGTCGACCTGCCAGCGGGCCTGGGCGGTGAGGTCGTACCCGGCGCCCTTCTGCTTCGGCAGCTGCTGGTAGCGGTAGCCACAGGTCGGTGACTCCCGGGGCGGCTCCCCGTGCCGGTACCAGCGGGTCCACGACGAGCACCACTTCTTGGTGCCGTCGCCCATGTCGAACTGGACACCGCGCAGTCGGGCCCTGATGGTGATGGTGATACCGTCCTCGACGACCGTGGTCTCCAGGGTTCGTGGGCCTTCGACCCACAGCCAGATCGGGTAGCCGACCGCGACGATGCCCCACCGGTTGAGAGACGGGTCGGGGCCGACCTTCGGATCGGGCGACGGGAGCTGCAGCTCCGCGGAGGCGTGACGCGCGACGGCCTCCACCACCCGCTGCACGTCCGGTTCCGGCACTGCTGCGGAGGGCTCCGGCGTGGGTTCGACCGGGACCTGCCTCGTCACGGCGATCATGCAGTCGCCCTCCGGCATCGCCTCCAGGCAGTACAGGTTCGCCCCCGCAGGACGACGCACCAGCTCGGTCACCGTGCGCATCGGCGGCCCTGAGCTCGCCGAGCCCCCGCCCCCTGATCCGCCTGAGCCCTGACCCGACGTGCCAGCCGAAGACGTCCCCCCTGAGCCGCTGGTTCCGGCATCGACCCGCACCGTGCCGTCCGCCTCGCCTGCTCGCCCGTAGAGTCCACCTTCGGAGTCGGGTGATCCTGATGCTGTGGGCGAGGATGTAGCCGCTGGAGGTCCGTACGGGAAGTGCGAGAAGTCGGCAGGGGCGATGGCGGCGCTCGTCATCAGCAAGGTCGACAGCAGCCAGGTCAGTCGAATGGGCACTGGGTGACTCCTTCGAGGCGGTCGTTGACGAACACTTTGAGGCGCCCTTCGGTGCGCCTGAAGAAGGCCTGCCTGACGTAGAGCCTGCCGTCCGAGTTCTTCGTGCCGTCAGGGTTCATGAGGGCGCTGGTCCTGGCGTCCTCGCAGGTGGTCAGCACGACCTCGGAATCCGCGTACCGCCGGTTGCGGTCGGGGGCCATCGTCAGGATGGGTGGTGGACCCTGGACCCGGAACGCGTTCTCCTTCTGGTCCCGGAGGACTGCCATGTTCGCACGCTGGAACGCGCCCTCGGTGGTCTCCAGGATGATCGGCGTAGGTTCTAGCGCCCCGCCTTCGACCTGCAGCCGCCAGAACTCGTCGAAGAACCGTCGGTACACCTCCATGGCTTCGGCCTCGCTGGCGTGGGTCTGGGCGTTCATGCGGGCGCGGTACTCGGGGCACCGGTACGGCGGTCCGGGGGACACACCCGGGGTGGGCAGGGGGGTGCACCAGTAGGTGGGTGTCGGGGTGCTGGTGGGCGCTGCGCTGGGGGCGCAGCCAGGCAGCAGCGCCAGGGTCAGCAGCGCTGCGCTGATGCGGCGGGCGAGGCTCATCGGTGACCTCCTCAGGGGGACGGGCAGGCCCCAGCATGGCACACCACGGATGCTCCTCCCGAAGTTGTCCCCAGATCGGTCTCGGAAGCAGGCTGGTCGTCCCGTCCGGGCCGGCCGTGGGCCCCGGTGCACCATGCTCGCTGGCCGGTCGACCTGGACGGGTGGTCTGCCCACGAGCTTGGGGGCCCGCAGCGGGCCCGTGACCAGTCCTGTGCCTGACGGAGCCCAGGAGCAGGTGCCGACGGTGTCGAACCTCAACGTCACGGCGGGGCGTAGGGTGCCCAACTTGGGGCGGTGCCTTTGTCGACAGCGCAGCGGGTGTCGCCGTTGCCGGGTGACCTGATAGGTGACATGGTGGCCGTCGGGGGCGAGAAGGCGTGGGCCGGGTCTGATCCGTTCTGCCCGGCGCGCCCGAAGAAGCCTGCCCGGTAGGGCCTGCCGTCGAAGTACGTCGTACCGTCAAGGTTCATGAGGTCGTTCGGATGGCAGCTGGTCGTAGCCACCTGTACGCGGATTCGGAGGTCGTGCTGACGACGTGTGAAGACGGGACCTAGGCCGATCATCCAGTGCTCCAGGGCATGCCCGTCACCAGGGGCGGGCGGCCTGGTAGGGGTGGGCGTGGCGCCCCGTCCCAGAGCGCCACGCCTGGTCGGGTCACGACTGGTACAGCACCTCGTCGTGCGTGATGTCCGGACGTACCTCCATCACGATGTCACCAGGGTCGGCGACGGAGAAGGCCACCTTGAAGGTCACCTCACGCCCCGGCAGCAGCTTGGTGGTGGGCGTCGAGCCGATGTTGCCCGAGTCGTAGATCGCGCTGGCCTCGGTGTTGCCCGACTGCGCCGAGACGTGGAACAGCACGGGATCGAAGGGCTCCGACGTCTTGTTCACGATCGTGATCGTGAACGCCACGGCCTGCTGGCCCGCCTGCGCGCCAGCCGCGGACTGGCTCGGCGTGTAGGCCTCCGGGGCGCTGATCGTGACCGCCAGGCCGTCCTTCCAGCTGTAGGTGTCGCCGAACTTGGCGACCCCGGAGGATGCCGCGGCGCTGGTGGCTGCGGCCGCAGCGGTCGACCCGGCCGTCGACGCCGGACGGTTGTCGCCGACGGGGGCAGAGGTGGTGGTCGTGGCACTGACGCCACCGCAACCGGCGAGGGCGAAGGCCAGGGCGGCCGCGGCGGCGATCGAGGGGAGCGGGCTGAGTTTCATGGTGCCTCCTTGCTACATGACGACATGGGCTTCCGTTGGCGGGGTGCTGAGCCTCATGGACGCGCAACCTTGGGGGTGTCGCGCACGGGACAAAGTAAGCGCATTCCCCTGCCGTCACCAGGGCAACATGAGAAGAACCTCATAAGGCCTCCTCAGGGGGCGTCAAACCCCGTCTGCCTGGCGTTGTGACCGATCAGGAGGCGGGACGGCAGGCGGGTCTAGAGAGAGTTGGGCCGCGGGAGGGCAAGCGCGTTGCCGGTGCCGTGAGCCGTGGTCGGTGGAGACCTGTATCACGGTCATGCTCACATCGCTGGAGCCGGCATCGGCGCGGCAGCAGAATCTGGCCGTGGAGGTAGAGCCTGCCATCGAGTACCTCGCCCCAGCAAGGTTCATGGGGGCGCTGGTCCTGGCGTCTTCACGGGGCGTCAGCAGGACCTCGGAACCCGCGTACCGGCGGCTGCGGTCAACGGCCGACTTCGGGATGGGCATGTGCCCCTGGACCGTGAAGCCGTGCTCCTTCTGGTCCCGCACGACGCCCATGCACCGCTGGAACGCTCGTCTCTGAGGATGATCGGCGACGGTTCCAGCAACTCGTCGAAGAGCCGCCAGCCCGGGGCGTCGCGTCCGGGGCCGTCCGCAGGTCTCGGGCGCCGGTCTGCGGCTCGTATCGGTCCGTGGGCTGACAGGCCGTGGCGGGCGGGGTCGGGGTGCGGTCCGGGCCGGGCCGGGTGGGTGCCTGAGGGTTCGCTGTGAGCGGGCGCGTAGGCTGTGCCCGCGCCGAGCGCGCCGATGGGGGGGCACCGGCGAGGCGGCCGGAAGGCCCGCCCGCCGGGTCGACACGAGAGCGAGGATCGCAAGGTGGCCACCGAGCCGGGCACGCCGCAGGAGCCAGACCAGGACGAGCGTCCCGGAGCCACCCCACCGGTCCCGGTCGCACGCCCGGGCACCGTACCCGCGGCCAAGGACCAGCGGCCCGCCGGGCCCGACCCGGCGTTCGTCCGGTTCCTGCCCTGGCTGCTCTACGTCACCTCTGCGCTGACGCTGGTCTACAGCCTCTTCGGGACGGTCCCGTGGGTGGAGCAGGTGCTCGACCCCGTCTTCCGCTGGGTCGTGCCGCTGCCGGTGGTCGACTGGTTCTCCGCCGTGGTCGCGCTGCTCGTCGGCGCCGGGCTGGAGCGCCGCAAGCGGGCCGCCTGGAACGCCATGACCTTCACCGTGGCTGCCAGCGGGCTCCTCTACGGGCTGCTGATGGTGCTCGTCGGTGGGGCCATCCTCCTCCAGCAGGTCGAGACGACCGGCGAGCCGTTCGGCGAGTGGGCCGCGACGCTCGTGGTCAACCTCGTGGTGATCGCCGTGCTGCTCGTGCTCCTCGTCCGCCACCGCCGGTGGTACCGGGTGCGCACCCAGCCCGGCAACTCCCGCCGGGCGATCGTCGTGTTCCTCGTCGCCGCCGCCGCGGTGGCGGTCGTGTCGGTCACCGGCACCTTCGCCCTCGCCGGCGTCGGGCTGCGCCAGCTCGTCAGCCTGTTCACCGGCGACGCGCCGCTGTCCGGGCTGTTCGGCCTCGGCTGGGCGCTGAGCTTCCTGGTCGCCTTCTGGCTGCTGCTGCGCTCGCAGAAGGAGGACGCCCGCATGAGCCTCGCCGACGAGCTGCGGGTGCGGACGCTCCTCGCCGAGGCGCCCACCGACTCCCTCGGCTACTTCGCCACCCGACGCGACAAGGCGGCCCTCCTCACCGAGCGCGGCGGCGTCGTCTACCGGGTCGGGCTCGGCGTCGCCCTCGCCTCCGGCGACCCGCTCGGCGACCCGGCCACCTGGGCCGGCAGCGCCCGCGCCTTCGTCCGCCACGCCGCGGACTACGGCTGGACCCCCGCCGTCATCGGCGCCTCCGAGGCCGGGGCCCGCGCGTACGCCGACGCCGGGCTGCGGGCGCTCCACATCGGCGACGAGGCCGTGCTGCAGCGCTCCCGGTTCCGGCTCGCCGACCTGCCCGAGGCCCGCAAGGCCGTCGGCCACGTGCAGCGGCTGGGCTACTCCGTGCGCATCCGGCGCCACCGCGCCATCCCCGCCGACGAGCTCGCCGCCCTCACTCGGCTCGCCGACCAGTGGCTCTCCGGGGAGCCCGAGCGAGGGTTCTCCATGGCGCTGGGGCGCCTCGGCGACCCGTCCGACGGGCAGTGTGTCATGGTCGAGGCGCTGTTCCCCGCCGGCGACCCTCGCGGCCAGGTCGCCGCCCTGCTGTCGTTCGCACCCTGGGGCGGCGACGGGCTCAGCCTCGACGTCATGCGACGTCACCCCGAGGCCGACAACGGCGTCACCGAGCTCATGGTGGCCGCCCTCATGGCCGAGGGCGAGGAGCTGGGCGTCGTGCGGGCCTCGCTCAACTTCGCCGTCTTCCGCTCCGCGTTCACCGAGGGCGCCCGCATCGGCGCCGGCCCGCTGCGCCGCATGTGGCGCCGCGTCCTGCTCATCGCCTCCCACTGGTGGCAGCTCGAGTCGCTCTACCGCGCCAACGCCAAGTACGACCCCGACTGGCACCCGCGCCTCATCTGCTACCCCGACGGCAGCGACCTCGCCGCGGTCGCCGTGGCCATGGGCGTCGCCGAAGGGTTCCTCACCCTTCCCTCCCGAGTCGTCGGCGACCCCGGCGAGCAGCCGCGGCGCAGCGCCGGCGAGTCCGCCGAGCTGCTCGCCGTCACCGCGGGGTCCGTGGGTGCCGGCACCCCCGTCGCCGCCCCGTCGGAACAGCTCGCGGCCCGCCTCGCCTGCCGCGCCCGGATGCTCGCCGAGGGTCACGACCCGTACCCGCCGTCGGTCGCCGTCGACGCCGGCTGCGCCGACGCCGCCGGCGGGTGCACCGTCGCCGGCCGGGTGGTGGCCCTGCGCGACCACGGCGGGGTCGTGTTCGCCGACCTGCGCGACTGGACCGGCGACCTGCAGGTGCTGCTCGAGGCCGGCGCCGCCGGCGCCGGGGCCGTCGCCGAGTTCCGGCGGCTGGTGCGCATCGGCGACCAGGTCGCCGTCACCGGCACCGTCGGCACGTCTCGTACGGGCACCCGCAGCCTGCTCGCCACCGGCTGGCACATGACCTCGAAGGCCCTGCGGCCCCTGCCCGACAAGCGGCGCGGCATCCAGGACCCCCAGACCCGGGTGCGGCAGCGCCACCTCACCCTCATCGTCAGCCCCCACCAGCGGGCCATGGTCAAGGCCCGGTCCACGGCGATCCAGGCCGTCCGCTCGGAGCTGCTCGCCCGCGGCTACCTGGAGGTCGAGACCCCGATGCTGCAGACGGTGCACGGCGGCGCCAACGCCCGGCCCTTCCGCACCCACATCAACGCCTACGACCTCGACCTCTACCTGCGGATCGCACCCGAGCTCTACCTGAAGCGGCTCATGGTCGGCGGGCTCGACCGCGTCTTCGAGATCGGCCGCAACTTCCGCAACGAGGGCGCCGACGCCACCCACAACCCCGAGTTCACGATGCTCGAGGCCTACCAGGCGCACGCCGACTACACGGTGATGAAGGAGGTCGTGCGCAGCCTCACCCTCGCCGCCGCCGAGGCCGTCCTCGGCACCACCGTCGTGCGCGGCCGCGTCGGCGACACCGAGCACGAGATCGACCTCGCCGCCGGCTGGCGGTCGGTCAGCGTGTGCCAGGCCGTCTCCGAAGGGCTGGGCGAGGAGGTCGACACCACCACCACCGTCGAGACGCTCCGCCGCCACGCCACCGCCCTCGGCGTCCCGTACGACGCCCGCTGGGGCTGGGGCATGCTCGTGCAAGAGCTGTACGAGCACCTGGCCGAGGCCACCACCGTCGAGCCGACGTTCTTCACCGACTTCCCGGCCGAGACCTCACCGCTCACCCGGCCCCACCGGGTCGACGACCGGCTCGCCGAGCGGTGGGACCTCATCGTGTTCGGCTCCGAGGTCGGCACCGCCTACTCCGAGCTCGTCGACCCGGTGATCCAGCGGGAACGGCTCACCGCCCAGTCGCTGGCCGCGGCCGGCGGCGACCCCGAGGCGATGGAGCTCGACGAGGCGTTCCTGCAAGCCCTCGAGCAGGGCATGCCGCCGTCGGGCGGGCTCGGCGTGGGCCTCGACCGGCTCGTCATGATGCTCACGGGCGCCTCCATCCGCGAGACCATCGCGTTCCCGCTCGTCAGGCCCCGATGATGCGCGGCCGCGTGCTCGCCGTCGCGGCCCTGGTCACCTACAACAGCTGGCTGGCGTGGCGCCTCAACGGCCACCCCGACGCGCTGTCGGGCTACCTGTCCGAGCTCGCCGCCCAGGACCAGCCCTACCAGTGGTTCTTCCGCCTCGGCGACCTGCTCGCCGCCGCCACGTTCGCCGTGATCGCCTGGCTCGGCCGCCGCGGCTGGGCCGAGTGGCTCGGCCGCCGGGCGCCGCACGTGGCGGCCGCCCTGCTCGTCGCCGCGGCCGGCACCGCGCTCGACGTGATGTTCAACCTGCCGTGCGCCGAGAGCCGCGACGCCGTCTGCGCCGCCACCCCCAGCCTCGCCCGCCACCTCCACGAGGCAGCGTCGGTGCTCGTCGCCCTCGGGTTCCTCGCCATGCTCGCCCTGTCAGCGCTCGGCCTCGCCGAACGCGACGGCTGGCGCCCCCGGGCCCTCGCCGTCGCCGGCCTCACCGCGGTCGTCGCGGTGCTGCTCGCCGCCAGCGTCGCCGCCCCAGCCGTCGCACCCGGCACCCAAGGGGTGCTGCAGGCCGCCCAGGTCGTGCTCTGCTCCGGCTGGGTCGCCGTCCTCGCCTACCAGCTCCCGCCCCGTCGGGGTCGAGCCCCCGTACGGTCACCAGACGGCGGGTAGGCACCAGGGGGTACAGGCGCCGCGTCCAGAGCCGGACCGGTCGGACCGGTGCAGCTACCCCTGCTCACCGCAGCGACCGGGGCACCGGGCAGCCCGCCAGCCCCAGGTCGTGCCACACCTGATCCGGCACCAGCGAGAAGAACTCGGCGAACGCCCAGGCCAGCCGCTGGTACTCGCGGGGGTGGACGGAGTCCGGCCGCACGTGCACGCGGGCGCCGTCGATCGCGAACGGCGGCAGCGGGACGCGCGCCAGCAGCTCGCGGGTCGCCGTGACCACGGTCGTCACCAACGCTCGGTCGGGGCCCGCGAAGGCGTAGCCATCGAGGTCCTTCCACCCGAAGAACGCCAGCGGGTCGCCGTACCCGTCCCACCTGTTGGCCAGCACGGCGAACGGGAACGGCAGCAGGATCTGCCCCACCGGGACCTGGTACGAATGCCTCGAGTCGCCGGCCCTCGCCCAGTAGTGGTGGGTGAACCCGGTGAACCACAGGCCGCGCTCGGGCACGTCCACCACGTCGAGGGCCTGGTGGTCGCTGCCCTCGCGGCTGATGTCGGCGCCGGCCATGATCGAGTCGTCGCGGGCCCGGTAGACCCAGTCGGGGTGACCGTAGAACGACAGGCCCGCCGGCTTGCGGCCGACGAACCGCCGCAGGCTCGGTGCGGCCAGCGCCGCCGCCACGTCGTCGAGTTCCTCCACGTACGCCGACAGGTCGTCGAGCGGCACCGGCCCCCCGAGCGACACCAGCGAGTCGCCGTCGATCGCCAGGTCGACCGGGTGGCGGCGCGCCCACCGCATGATCGCCGGCTGCGCCGCCTCCACCACCGCCGCCCCGTAGTCCAGGTCCTCGGCCACCATGAGCAGGCCCGCGCCGTTGGGCACCGGAACGCCCTCGATGCCCTGCCGCGGGTGGTCGGGCAGCGAGACGAAGAACGGCGGCAGCACGTGGGGCAGGCGCAGCAGCACGATCCGCTCGTACGCCGCCTGGTGCCGCCGGTGCGAGTACCGCACCGCCATGAACGGCACCCCGCCCCTGGTCACCCCGACCAGCTGGTCGTGGACCTTGCGGGAGTAGTCCATGCCGAACGGGGGGCAGTTGAGGCCGTGCACCGCCGCGAGGGGGGCGCGGGGGACATACGTCCACCCCAGCTCGTGCAACCGGGTCCGGAACTCCTCCATGGGTCGATGGTAGAGAGGATCAGCCGACGAGCACGGTGACCGTCGACCCCTCCGGCACGCTCGTGCCTGCCGCCGGGTCGGTGCCGTACGCGAGGCCGAAGGCGATGCCGCCCCCCACGAGGGTCTTCGTG
>JBHAES010000032.1:0-2696 GCA_041855725.1 Actinomycetota bacterium | reverse complement strand
TCGATGAGGTTGAGGCCGTACCGTTTGCGGTCCTCCGACGCGTACGCGAGGCCGGCGGCGATCGCCGCGCCCGGGTCGGGCAGCGTCACCGGCCGCCCCCGGATCTCGATGCGGCCCGTGATGCCGGTGCCGTAGCTGCGGCCGAACAGGCTCATAGCGAGCTCGGTGCGCCCCGCCCCCATCAGCCCGGCGATGCCGACGATCTCGCCGGCGTGCACCACCAGGTGCGCGTCGTCGACGACCGTGCGCGACGGGTCCTGCGGGTGGTGCACCGTCCACCCCGACACGCGGAACAGCTCCTCGCCGATCGTGGGGGTGTGCTCGGGGAACCGGTGGTCGAGGCTGCGGCCCACCATGCCTCGGATGATCCGCTCCTCGGTCACCGGCTCGTCGCCGTGCATGTCGAGGGTCTCGATCGTCTGCCCGTCGCGGATGATCGTGGTCGAGTCGGCGATGGCGGCGATCTCGTTGAGCTTGTGGCTGATGATGATGCAGGTCATGCCCTCGTCGCGCAGGCCGCGGATCAGGTCCAGCAGGTGCTGCGAGTCGTCGTCGTTGAGGGCGGCGGTCGGCTCGTCGAGGATCAGCAGCCGCGCCCCCTTGCTCATCGCCTTCGCGATCTCGACCAGCTGCTGCTTGCCGACCCCGATGTTCATCACCGTGGTGGCCGGGTTCTCGGACAGCCCGACCCGGTCGAGCAGCGCCGCCGCCTCGGCGTTCGTACGGTGCCAGTCGATGACGCCGAACCGGGCCCGCTCGTTGCCGAGGAAGATGTTCTCGGCGATGGACAGGTAGGGGCTCAGCGCCAGCTCCTGGTGGATGATCACGATCCCGTCGGCCTCGGAGTCGCGGATCGAGCGGTAGCGCACCTGCGCGCCGTCGAAGGTGATGGTGCCCTCGTAGCTGCCGTACGGGTGCACCCCGCTGAGCACCTTCATGAGGGTGGACTTGCCCGCCCCGTTCTCGCCGCAGATCGCGTGCACCTCGCCGCGCCGCACCCGCAGCGACACCCCCGACAGCGCTTTCACGCCGGGGAACTCCTTGACGATGTCGACCATCTCGAGGATCACGTCGTCGTCCACCTGGCCTCCTTGCGTCGGTGTGGGTGCTCGCGTACGGGGACACGGTCGGTTACAGCCCGAGCTCCTGCTTGGTGTAGAAGCCGGAGGCGACGAGCGTGGACTCCACGTCGTCCTTGGTCACCACGACCGGCGGCAGCAGGTAGGTGGGCACCACCTTGACCCCGTTGTCGTAGCTCGTGGTGTCGTTGACGGCGACGGTCTGCCCCTTCACCACCTGGTCGACCATCGTGGCGACCTGGTCGCCGAGGGTGCGGGTGTCCTTCCACACGGTCATCGCCTGCTTGCCGGCGAGCATGTTGAGCACGTTCGCCTTGTCGGCGTCCTGGCCGGTGAGCAGCGGGTACGAGTCGCCGGGGGTGTAGCCGGCGCCCTGCAGCGCCTGCGCGATGCCGAGGGCCAGCGAGTCGTTGGGCGACAGCACCACGTGGAGCCGCTGCCCGCCGGCGTAGAACGAGTTGAGCCGGTTCTGCATCTCGGACTGCGCCGTCTCCGAGCTCCAGCCCTGCACCCCGATCTGGGTCCACTGGTCGTTGGAGGCGGGCGCCTTGCCGGAGGGGCAGACGAGCTGTCCCGACTCGAGCAGCGGCCTCACCACGTCCCACGCGCCGGAGAAGAAGAACTTGGCGTTGTTGTCGTCGGGCGAGCCGGCGAACGGCTCGATGGTGGCCGGGCTGGGCAGCTGCGGCAGCCGGTCGCGGATGAACTCGCCCTGCAGCTGGCCCACCCGGTAGTTGTCGAACGTGGCGTAGTAGTCGACGTTCTCGGTCCTGTTGAGCAGCCGGTCGTAGGCGATCACCGTGATGCCACGCTTCTTCGCTATGGCCAGCGCCGGCCCCAGCGCGGTGCCGTCGATCGACGCCACCACCAGCACCCGGGGCGACAGGTTCACCATGTTCTGGATCTGGGTGATCTGCTGGTCGACCTTGTTGTCGGCGTACTGCAGCGTGGTCTTGTAGCCGGCCCGCTGCAGCAGCCCCTCCAGGTGGGCGCCGTCCTTGTTCCAGCGCTCCAGGCTCTTGGTGGGCATCGCGATGCCGATCAGCGCGTCGGCCGGGTCGGTGGCGACGGACCTGCGGGAGGCCCGCGTCGGGCTGCAGCCGCCCAGCGCGAGCCCGAGCCCGCCGGCGGCACCGGCAGCGAGCAGCGTACGACGAGCGAGCGGACGACGATCCATGTCGTTCCTTTCGGTCCAGGTCCCGCACGGGGGGAGGGGTTGCCCGACTCCCCACCAACCTAGCCCCTGGTGCCGCTGGCCGACTGGCGAATCGGCAGGGTCGTCGGCCCGCTCGCGCCTCGACGGTCGCCGCTGCGCTGCTCGGTAGGGTGGTCGGGCCGCAGGGAGGCCCTGTGGACGCGACCGTGAGGGGAACGACCCATGGCCCTGAGAAGGGCGAGTCGGTGCGCAAGGACCGGCTCGTGGTCGACCTGGAGGTGGCCCCGCCCACCGACCCGCTCCTCTTCCGCTGCCGCGAGCGGCTCGCCGAGAAGCCGTCCCACCGGCTCGAGAAGGCGGTCGAGCGCATCAGCACGGGGTTGGTCGACGAGGTGTACCAGCGGCTCGTCCGGGCCGAGGCGGTGAGCGTCGAGACCAGCCGCGTGCTGCTGGTCCCCGTC
>JBHAES010000031.1:0-4387 GCA_041855725.1 Actinomycetota bacterium | reverse complement strand
CGTCGTCATCGCGGCGCTGCTGCTCTTCGCGATCGCCTGGGCGGTCGGCTCCTCGCTGTTCGGCGGCGGCGCCACGGCGACGCCCAGCCCGTCGGCGTCCGCCCGGGCCACCCCCACCCCCACCTCGGCGACGCCCAGCCCCACCGCCACCACCGACAGCAGCCCCATCATCACCCTGCCGACGCTGCCCAGCATCAGCCTGCCCTCGGTGCAGGACGTGGCCCTCTCCACCGCCATCAGCGGCGTCGACCTCGCCATCGACACGATTGACGGCAGCCGCTCCGACGCCGCACAGAGCGCCAAGGACGACCTCCGCGAGCAGTGGGAGGACTCCACGCGGCAGATCAGCGACGGAAAGTCGGTGAGTGAGGCGCTGCGGGCGATGCGCAGCGAGGTCGACTCGGCCGTCGACGACGGCGACATCACGGTGGTGGAGGCCGAGACCATCCGGCTCGCGTTGAGGGCGGTCGAGGCGGCCGGTTAGGTTGGGGTCGTGACCGTCTCCGCCGCGAATCCGCTCGCCACCCGATCCCCGCTGCCGTTCGAGCTGCCCGACTTCGCCCACCTGAGGGTCGAGCACTTCCGCGAGGGCGCCGAGGAGGGCATGGTGGCCCAGCGCGAGGCGCTGGCCGCACTGGCCGCCGACCCTGCGCCGCCGACCGCGGAGAACACCCTCCACGTCTGGGAGCGCTCCGGCGAGCTGCTCGGCCGCACGCTGAACGCCTTGTACGTGGTGCGCAGCTCGTGCTCCACCGACGAGATCGACGCCCTGGACGCCGATCTCGCCCCCCGGCTCGCCGCCCACGAGGACGCGATCACCCTCGACCGGGCCCTGTTCGACCGGTTCGCCGGGCTGGCGTCCCGGGCGGAGGCCGGCGAGGTCGACCTGGACGCCGAGGACGCGTGGGCGCTGGCGGAGATCCTGCGGGAGTTCCGGCGCGCCGGCGTCCACCTCGGCGAGGCCGACCAGAACCGGCTGCGCACCCTCAACGTGCGCATCGCCGAGCTGGGTGCCGCGTTCGCCCGCGCCAACCGCGAGGGGCGGGTCGCGGGGTCGGTCGTGGTGACCGACCGCGCCGAGCTCGCCGGCCTCACCGACGCCGAGATCGACGCCCTGGCCACCGGTGAGGGCGAGTGGACGATCCCGCTCGTCAACACCACCCAGCAGCCGCTCGCGGCCCGGCTCCACGACCGCGGCCTGCGGCGGCGGCTGTTCGAGGCGTCCGTCACGCGGGGACTCGGTGGACCGCACGACACCCGCTCGCTCATCGTCGAGATCGCCCGGGCCCGCGCCGAGAAGGCCACCCTGCTGGGGTACGAGCACTACGCGGCGCTCGTCGCCGAGGGCGGTTGCGCCCGGACGACGGCGGCCGTCACCGGCCTCATGGCCCCGCTGGGTCACGCCGCGCTCGCCCGGGCGCAGGCCGATGCCACCACCCTCGCCGCGCGGCTGGCCGAGATCGACCCGGACGCCGAGTTGGCCCCCTGGGACTGGACCTACCTCGCCGACCTGGTCCGCCGCGAGACCTACGCCTTCGACGAGGCCGACGTGGCCGAGTACCTCGAGGTCACCCGAGTGCGCGAGGCGGTCCACGCCGCGGCGCACGACCTGTACGGCATCACCTTCCACCGCCGGACCGACCTCGTCGGCCACACCCCCGAGGCGGAGGTGTACGAGGTGCGCGACGCCGACGGCTCCCCGCTCGGGCTGTTCGTCATGGACTTCTGGGCCCGCCCCAACAAGGAGGGCGGCGCGTGGATGACCTCGCTGGTTGCGCAGAACCGGCTCACCGGCCAGTTGCCCGTGGTGACGAACGACTGCAACTACTCGCCGGCGACCACCGCCATCACGTGGGACGACGTCATCACCATGTTCCACGAGTTCGGTCACGCCCTGCACGGGCTGTTCGCCGACAGCCGCTACGCCAGCCGCTCGGGCACCAGCACGCCGCAGGACTTCGTGGAGTTCCCGTCGCAGGTCAACGAGCACTGGGCCCGTCAGCCCGGCCGGGTGCTGCCCGAGGAGTGGCTGGCGCGGCTGGAGGAGGCGTCCCGCGTCAACCGGGGCGCCGACACGCTGGAGATCGTGGCGGCCACCCTGCTCGACCAGAGCTGGCACACGACGCCGCTCGCCGACCTGCCCGCCACCGCCGACGAGGTGGAGGGCTTCGAACGGCGCGCCCTGGAGCGCTGGGGGGTCGCCTACGACCTGGTACCGCCGCGCTACCGGTCGGGCTACTTCAGCCACATCTGGACCCTCGACTACGCCGCCGCCTACTACGGCTACACGTGGTCGCAGGTGATGGACGCCGACGCCGTCGCGTGGTTCGACGAGAACGGCGGCGGCACCCGCGCCAACGGCGACCGCTTCCGGGCCGAGCTGCTGGCGCCCGGCGGCTCGGTCGACCCGGTGGAGACCTACCGCCGCTTCCGCGGCCGCGACCCCGAGGTCGGACCGCTGCTGACGCGGCTCGGGCTGGACGCCGCCGGCTGAGCCGGGCGGGGCCACGGCCGGGCCGGGGAGGGCTCACCCCTCAGTGGACGACCGGCCCCTTCGTCATCGACCCTGGTCGTGGGCGGGTCAAGCCCGTGGGGGGACGACACGCCCGCTGCGGTGGGGGTTGACTGGTGTCCAGCAACGACGCCGGGCCCCGTGCCCACGCAGAAAGGAACCGTCCCATGGACGACGAGGCCGCTCTCCTGGCCATGGCCCACGAGATCACCAGCGACTCCGCCGTCTACGCCGTCACGCAGCACGAGAAGACCAGGGCATGGCGCGACGTCATCGACCTGCTGCTCACCGACGGCGCCACGCTCACGTCGAACTCGGAGTCGTCGTTCTACCTCATCGCCTCCTACGAAGGGGGCAAGGTCGTCCGCATGCGCGACGGCCGGGTGGTGCAGACGACGCCGATCGTCGACTGGGACCCCGCCCAGAAGACGTCCTTCCGCAAGGCGGTCGCCGGCGATCACGTCTACCGCAAGGTGCTTCGCGTCGCCTGACCCCGCAGCCGCCTCCCAGCGGTGCCCGCAGTCCCGTTCGATGGGCTGCGGGCGCCTCGGCGTCCGGGGCGCGGGGCACCGCCCCGGGCGAGGATCAGTCGTCGAAGGTGATCGGCCGCACCGGCATGCGCGTCTGGAGTTCGAACGGGCTCAACGCCCGGCCGTCCTCGTCGGTGCAGACCCCGGCGACGAGCATCAGGGTGTTCCAGCTCGTCAGCGCCCACTTGTTGCCCGCGGGGTCCACGTGCTCCAGCGTGAACCCGGCCAGCCGCTCCAGGAACTCGCGACTGTTCATCGAGCTCATCGCCCACGCGGTCTCGTCGGGGTCGATCCCGGGGCGCAACACCAGCCCGTAGGCGCGCAGCGCCGCGAAGTACATCGGCTGCCACAGCACCCCCACGTCGAGGCGGTATGCGGTGATCGCCTCGCGCGTCGGCTCGAAGTCGGGCCACAGCAGTTGCAGCGCCTCGGCCACCCGCAACTGCGTCTGGTCGAAGCCGATGCCCAACGAGTGGTCGACGAAGCGGCGCACGAAGTCCCCGAAGGGCCCGGTTGACCACGCCGTCGCCGCCTCCCGGATCGACTCGAACGTCGGCAGGAACCGGCCGGGTCGCAGCATGTACTTGATGACATCGGTGTACCAACTCGTCGCGTGCGGCCAGCGGCGCAGCATCTGGTGCTGGCTCATGCCCAGCACGCTCTCCACGAAGGGCTGGTGCCCGAGCGCCGTCGACAGCAGCCGCGGCACGTGGCCGGCGCGGCCCCCCTTGCGGTTGTCGCCTCCGGTGAGGCGTTCGGCGAGGTGGTTGGACGCCTCGCTGAGCATGTACTGCGTGACGGGGTTGAGGGGGCCGTTGGCCCCGGTGCGGGAGGAGATCTCGGTGAGAACGCCCGTGAGGTCCTCCACCACGATGCGACCACGGAGGCGGAGCGGCCCGCCTCCCCGATCCTGCACCCACACCTCGGCCTCCTGACCGGGGGTGCCTTCAATCAGCCGTTGCATTGGACAATTCTGCCGCACCTCGGGAGAGGTCGCACTTCGGCGCCGAGATTGACCCGGACAAGTCACCCGGGAGGGGGATACCGCGGCCCCACGGGGGGCGCCTACTGTTGTTGATCGCGAGGGGTTTGCCGGCCTGGGGGGATGGTCGGCAAGCCCCCGCCCTGTTCTCCGGCCCCGGTGGGGGCGCTGCGATGACATCTGGTGGCGGCTCCGGTTCGCTTGGCCACACGTGAGCGTCCACTCACTGCGACATTGTGGTCGGCAGACCGACCACGATGTCGGAGTGGAGCACGCGTGGGCGCCAGGAGCCGCCGGCGAACGCCGCAGCCCCGGCCTCCCGCCCGATCAGCGGCGCAGCCGCAGCCCCTTCGGCGTCAGCCG
>JBHAES010000030.1:0-5539 GCA_041855725.1 Actinomycetota bacterium | reverse complement strand
GTCGGCGACGTCGTGACGGTCGCCTACCGGGCGATGCTGCGGTGGATGCTCGAGCGCACCCCCGGCCTGGCGGACGCCCTCAACGTGGGCATCAACGTCGTCTGGGGCGGCACGCGGCTGGGGGCGCTGGCGCTGGCGGTGGTCACGGCGGTGGCGGCGTCGCAGGGCCGGAGACCCCCGCTGGGGTGGCACCCGCCGCGGCGGCGGCAGGTCAGCCGGTGACGAACCTGACCCAGTTGGCGCCGGTGCCGGTGGCGACCCGCTGCACCTCGTGCGGCCGGCCGTCGTCGGCCACCCGGTAGAGCGTCACCGTACGGGATCGTTCCCCGGTCACCACGAGGTGGGTGCCGTCGGGGGAGCGGGCGAACCCGCGGGGCTGCGCCTCGGTGCGGGTGTGGTCGACGGGGGCGAGCACCGTGCCGTCGGCGGCCACCGGTGAGGTGGTGAGCGTGGACTCGGTGCGCTCGGTCGACCACACGGTGCGCCCGTCGGCGGCCAGGTGCAGGTCGGCGCCCCAGATCAGGTGCTCGGCGCGGGGGTCGGCGCCGAAGCGGGATCGGGTGAGGCCGTCGGCGGGGTCGACGACGACGGTCGCCCCGGCGGGGGTGAGGGTGCCGGTGGCGGGGTCGCGGTGGTAGCGCAGGATCTCGCCCGAGTACTCCGTGACCACGTAGGCGGTGGCCTCGGCCGCGTCGAGCACGAGGTGCCGGGGCCCCGACCCGGCGGGTGCCGCTGCGGTGGGCAGCGGTCGCAGCGACGCGTCGGCGCCGACGGCGACCGGCGCCACGAGGTCGTCGCCGAGGGACACGACGTAGGCGTGCCGCGAGTCGGCGGTCGCCACCACGCAGTGCACGTTGGCGTGCTCGATGCGGCCCACCGGCTCACCCACCACGCCGTCGACCACCGGGCGGGCCTCCCCGACGCCCTGCGTGTAGTAGCCGGCGAGCAGCACGCTGCCGTCGTGGGCGAGCTCGAGGTAGGTGGGGCTGCCGACGGCGGCCACCGTGCCGACGGGTGTGAGCGCGCCCGTCGCACGGTCCAGCCGGCAGGTCACGATGGCCGGACCCTCCTTGGTGCCGACGTGCACGAGGTCGCGCGCCGCGTCGACGACCAGCGTGGAGCAGCCCCGCCCCACCCGGCTCGTGGCCGACCTGGTGAGGACGCCATCCGACAACCGGTAGGAGACGACGGTGCCGTCACCAGCGGCGGCCACCAGCACGAGGAAGGTCATGGCGTCGAGCCTACTGACGAGGGACCCAGGCTGCGGCAGCCGCGGCCCGCCAGCGGTGGGCTGGGCCGGTGCGGGTGGTGACAGATTCGAGCCGATCTCGGCTCCAGTCTGTGGTGGCGCAGTGGAGGGCGAGGACAGCGAGTCCGAAGAGCAGGCCCTAGCGGAGCGGAGCCGACGACAGAGAGCAGAGTCGGGGTGACAGGATTTGAACCTGCGACCTTACGGTCCCGAACCGTACGCGCTACCAAGCTGCGCCACACCCCGGTGGTCCGCCTTGGTGGCGGGCCGAAGAGGAGTCTAGCCGATCTGGGCGTGGAGCTCACATCGGGTTGCTGGGGGTGGATGGGGGGGTCAGCTGGTGCGGGGGGCGAGGGTGAGGAGGGTCGCCTCGGGGCGGCAGGCGAAGCGGAAGGGGGCGGTGGGTGAGGTGCCGAGCCCGGCGGAGACGTGGAGCCACGAGCGGTGTCCGTCGGTGTGGTGGCGGGAGAGGCCTTTGGCGCGTCGGGTGGGCAGGTCGCAGTTGCTGGTGAGGGCGCCGTAGCCGGGGACGCACACCTGGCCGCCGTGGGTGTGGCCGGCGAGCATGAGGTCGACGCCGTCACGGGTGGCGTCGTCGAGGAGGCGTACGTAGGGCGCGTGGGTGACGAAGAGGGAGAGGTCGGCGGCGGGGTCGGGTGGGCCGGCGACGGTGGGGTAGCGGTCGAGGTCGAGGTGGGCGTCGGCGGTGCCGCGGACCTCGATGGTGCGGCCGTCGATCTCGAGGCTCGTACGGACGTGCTCGACGTCGACCCAGCCGCCGGCGACGAGGGCGGCGTGGAGGCGGTCGGTGGGCAGGACGGATCGTTCGCCCTGGAGCCGGGGGCCGATGCCCACGTAGGCGAGGGGGTTCACGGGGCGGGGGCCGAAGTAGTCGTTGGAGCCGAGGACGAAGACGCCGGGGGTCTCGAAGAGGCGCCGGTAGGCCTCCAGCAGCGGCGGCACGGCGTCGCCGGCCCCGAGGTTGTCGCCGGTGCTCACCACCAGGTGGGGCCGTAGGTCCGCCAGGGCGTCGACCCAGCGTACGAGGCGGCGCCGGTCACGGGTCAGGTGGAGGTCGGAGACGTGGAGCACCCGCAGCGGCCGCTGCCCGGCGGGCAGCACGGGTACGGTCACCCGGCGCAGCGTGAACCAGTGGCGTTCCACGAGCACGCCGTAGGCGAAGCAGCCGGCGCCGACCGCTGCGACGGTCGTCGCAGCGATCCCGAGCACCCTCATCGACGGGTGCTACTGGCCGTCGTCGCCACCGTCGTCGCCGCCACCGTCAGCTGGCGGCTGCGGCTCGGGGGGCCTGGGCCCGTCGGAGACCATCAGGCGGCAGGTGCCGCCGACGAACCCTTCGCAGTTGACGCCGAGGTAGGTGCCGGCCGCGCTGTTGTGGTACGTGCGCGAGATCACCACGGTGTAGCCCATGCCTTCGAGGATGGCCCGGGCCTGCGTCATCGTCTTGCCGCGCAGGTCGGGCAGCGCGGCCCGCTTGCCGTTGATGATCTCGCTCGTGGGTGACACGAACGCGGTCTTGGGCCGGTTCGCGAGGGCGGCGGTCATGGCGGGCTTCCAGATCTCGCCGGCGTCACCCGAGCCGGATCCCTCCAGCACCCAGCGCCGCCCGTCGGGGTAGGCGAGGGCGTAGCCCTTGAGGGAGCCGCCGCGGGAGTCCCAGAACGCCTTGAACCGGGGGTCCTTGTCGATGGCGATCATGGTGACGCCGGCCAGCTCGGGGGTGTAGCCGGCGAACCACATGGCCGCGTTGGAGTCGATGGTGCCGGTCTTGCCGGCCTGGGGGCGGCCGTCGGCGGTGCGCACCCGGGTGCCGGTGCCGTCGGTCATCACCCCTGACAGGATCGAGTTCACGCCGTCGGCCACCTCGGGGCGCACCACCTGGCGGCAGTTGGCGCTCTGGGTGCCGATCGGGTTGCCGTCGCGGGAGGTGATGTCCTTCACCACGATCGGGTCGCACCTGACGCCGCGGGCGGCGAAGGTGGCGTAGCCGACGGCCATCGAGATGGGGGTGATCTCGGCGACGCCGAGGGTGAACGACGGGATGTACTCGTAGGTCTCGCGCAGGGAGGCGCCGTTGGCCATCTTGACGCCCACGGCGTCGGCCATCGCGGCGGCCTGGCAGATGCCGGTGGCAGCCTCGAGCTCGATGAAGAACGTGTTCACCGACATCGCGGTGCCCTTGCGCAGGTCGATCATGCCGTAGTTGCCGGTGGAGTTGCGCACCTCGTACGAGGAATTGAACTTGAACGAGCCGTCGCAGGTGCGGAACGTCCTTCCCTTGAACTGGATCGGGCCGGTGCCGTTGTAGGTCTTCGTGACGGGGATGCCCTGGTCGAGGGCGGTGGCGACGGTGAACGTCTTGAACGTCGACCCGGCCTGGTAGCCCTCGGCACCGCCCATGCGGGCCTCGACGGCGTAGTTGTAGAAGGTCTCGCCCGCCTCGATGTCGGTGCCCATCACGGGACGGTTCTGCGCCATCGCCACGACGAGGCCGGTGCCGGGCTGCAGCATCACGTGGGTGGAGATCACCGGGTGGGTGGCGAGCACCTTCGACGACAGCTGCTCCTGCGCGGCGCGCTGCGCGGCCGGGTCGATCATCGTCTGGATCTTCAGGCCGCCGCGCAGCAGCAGGCCCTCCCGCTCGGCGCGGGTCGCGCCGAGCGCCTTGTTGTCGAGCAGCGTGCGGCGGACGTAGTCGCACAGGAACGGGAACGCGGTGCCGACGCAGCCGTTCTTCACCGGCACGACCTTCGACTTGTCGAAGGTGACCTGCTTGGCCGCGTCGATCTCGGCCTTCGACGGCAGCGCCACCTCCTGGCCGTTGACCTTGAGGGTGCGCAGCTCGGCCATGCGGTTGAGCACCACGTTGCGCCGCTGGATGGCGGCGGTGGGGTTGTTCACCGGGTCGGTCGCCACCGGGTTCTGGACGAGTCCGGCGAGCATGGCTGCCTGGGCCAGGTCGAGGTCCTTGGCCGAGACCCCGAAGTAGTGGCGGGCCGCCGCCTCGACCCCGTAGGCGCCGTCGCCGTAGTAGGCGATGTTGAGGTAGCGCTCGAAGATCTGGTCCTTGGAGAGCTTGTTCTCCAACGCCGTCGCGTAGCGCAGCTCCTGGATCTTGCGGGTGATCGACCGCTCCTGCGCCTTCTGCACGCCCTCCTGGTCGCCACGGGCCTTCGCCACGCCGATCTGAACCTGCTTCACGTACTGCTGGGTGAGCGACGAGCCACCCTGCACGTTGCCGCCCACCGAGTTGGAGGCGAGCGCGCGCAGCGTGCCCTTGAGGTCGAGCGCACCGTGCTCGTAGAAGCGGTGGTCCTCGATGGCCAGCTGCGCCAGCTTCATGGCGGGGGAGATGTCGGCGAGGGTGGTCTCGATGCGGTTCTCGTCGAAGAACTCGGCGAGGATCGTGCCGTCGGCCAGGTAGGCCGTCGACCGGATCGCCGTCGGTGGCGTCTCCAGGTCGGCGGGCAGGTTCTGCAGGCTGTTGGCGGCCATGCGGCCACCGGTTCCGGCGACCTGGGCGAAGGGTACGACGAGGCCTGCCACGAGCAGCCCCGCCAGCACGCTGACGAAGCAGAACATGGCCGCCGCATAGACCTTGCCGCCGATCACCGAACCACTCATGGTCTCCAGCGTAGGCGAGCAGGGGCGGATCCGAAGAACCTGTGCGGTCTCTGGGACCCGGCTGAGAACCCTCGTCGGGATGGTCCGCCGCTGCGGTGAACCCCCTTGCACGGGCCGTGGTGAACGTTTTCTTGGGACGTGTCGCAGCGTGGGGGGTGCCGGCGGGCCGGCAGGGCTGCTCTAGCCACGGACCGAATTGTTGTGTAGGTTGAACAACACCCCAGGGAGGCCGCCACCCCCGACGGATCCTCCAGCACAGAAGGGATCGACGACGATGCCGCTCAGCAAGCACGACGACTGGACGCTCCGGGCGAAGTGTCGCGGGATGGAGGATGACCTCTTCCCCGAGGGTGCCGACCAGAAGCGGGTCAGGGCTGTGTGCGGCGGCTGCCCCGTCCGGTCGGAGTGCCTCGCCGAGGCGCTCGACAACCGCATCGAGTGGGGCGTGTGGGGCGGCATGACCGAGCGCGAGCGGCGTCAGCTGCTGCGTCAGCGCACCGACATCGTCTCGTGGCACACCGTGCTCCTCGGCCGTCCGCTCGTACGGCGGTGACCCGGCTGACGGCCCTCAGGCCAGCAGCGACCCCAGCCGGCGCAGCGCGGCGAGGTCGGTGACCTCCACCTCCAGCGTCGGCACCAGGGTGG
>JBHAES010000029.1:0-2789 GCA_041855725.1 Actinomycetota bacterium | reverse complement strand
CCTGCCGGCGCCCGCCACCCCCTCGACCTGCTGGTCGAGGAGGTCTCCGACTTCTTCGTGGCCATGGGCTGGTCCATCGCCGAGGGCCCCGAGCTCGAGCACGAGTGGTACGACTTCGACGCCCTCAACTTCGACGCCGACCACCCCGCCCGCCAGATGCAGGACACCTTCTACGTCGACGGCGCCTCGGTGGGTGCCGCCCCGGGCGAGCCCGCCAACCTCGTCCTGCGCACCCACACCTCCCCGGTCCAGGCCCGCGCCATGCTCGCCGCCGAGCCGCCGCTCTACGTCGCCTGCCCGGGCAAGGTCTTCCGCTCCGACGAGCTCGACCAGACCCACACCCCCGTCTTCCACCAGGTCGAGGGCCTGGCCGTGGACAAGGGCCTGACCATGGCCCACCTCAAGGGCACCCTCGACCACTTCGCCCGCGCCATGTTCGGCCCCGAGGCCCGCACCCGCCTGCGCCCCTCCTTCTTCCCCTTCACCGAGCCCTCCGCCGAGATGGACCTGTGGTTCCCGCAGAAGAAGGGCGGGGCCGGCTGGATCGAGTGGGGTGGCTGCGGCATGGTCAACCCCAACGTGCTCACCGCCTGCGGCATCGATCCCGAGGTGTACACCGGCTTCGCCTTCGGCATGGGGCTGGAGCGCACCCTCATGCTGCGCCACGGCATCGCCGACATGCACGACATCGTCGAGGGCGACCTGCGCTTCTCCCAGCAGTTCGGCACCACCGGAAAGGGCAACTGACATGCCGTACGTCCCCATCGAGTGGCTCCGAGAGCACGTCGCCGTCCCCGCCGGCACCACTGCCGAGCAGCTGGCTGCCGACCTGGTGCGCGTGGGCCTGGAGGAGGAGCGCGTCGTCCCCCCGGCCGTCACCGGCCCGCTCGTCGTCGGCAGGGTCCTGACCCTGGAGACCACAAAGCAGTCCAACGGCAAGCTCATCAACTACTGCCGCGTGGACGTCGGGCCCGAGCACAACGACGCCCCGGGCACAGGCAAGGAGCCCTCCGAGCTGCCCAGCCGCGGCATCGTGTGCGGCGCCCACAACTTCGCCGTCGGCGACTCGGTCGTCGTCTGCCTGCCCGGGGCGGTACTGCCGGGGGACTTCGCCATCTCGGCGCGCAAGACCTACGGCCACGTCTCGGACGGCATGATCTGCTCGGCCCGCGAGCTGGGCATCGGGGAGGACCACGACGGCATCATCGTGCTCTCCCAGTGGCTGGCCGAGCAGGGACGCGACGACGAGGAGCTGCCGGTGCCGGGCACTGACGCCGTCGGCCTGCTGGGGCTGGGCGAGGAGGTCCTGGAGATCAACATCACCCCGGACCGCGGCTACTGCTTCTCCATGCGCGGCGTGGCCCGCGAGTACTCACACGCCACCGGTGCTGCTTTCACCGACCCGGCCGACGGCACCGACCCGAATCTCTTCCCCTCCGGCGTGGCTCCCGCCGGCCCTGGAGGATACGACGTGCGCTTCGCCGAGGACACCGCCCCCGTCCACGGCCGCCCCGGGGTCGACCGCTACGTCGCCCGCGTCGTGCGGGGCATCGACCCGACCGCACCGAGCCCGACCTGGATGCGCGACCGCCTCACGGCCGCGGGCATGCGTCCCATCTCCCTGGTGGTCGACGTGACCAACTACGTCATGCTCGACCTGGGCCAGCCGCTGCACGCCTTCGACCTGGACAAGCTCGCCGCCCCGGTGGTCGTGCGCCGCGCCCGGTCGGGGGAGACCCTCACCTTCCTCGACGAGGTCACCCGCACCCTGGACCCCGAGGACCTCGTCATCTCCGACTCCCCGCAGGGGGAGGGCTCACGCCCCCTGGTCCTGGCCGGGGTCTTCGGAGGTGCAGAGGCGGAGATCGACGGCTCGACGACCGACGTGCTCATCGAGGCCGCCCACTTCGACGCCGTCTCCGTGGCCCGCTCCGCGCGCCGCCACCGCCTGCCCACCGAGTCCGCCAAGCGCAACGAGCGCGGCGTCGACACCGAGTTGGCGCCGGTGGCCGCCCAGCGCGCCGTCGACCTGCTCGTGGAATACGGCGGCGGGACCGCCGACCCGCACGCCACCGATGTCGACCGCACCCGGGCACCCGAGCCGATGCTCGTGCGCGCCGACGCCGCCGAGCGCCTCACGGGCGTGCCCTACGGCACCGCGCGGGTCGTCGAGCTGCTCACCACGATCGGCTGCGAGGTCGAGCCGGCAGGCTCCGACGACGAGGGCGGCGAGCTCCTGCGCGTGACGGCCCCGACCTGGCGTCCCGACCTCGTCGGCGCGGCCCACCTGGCCGAGGAGGTCGCCCGCCTCGACGGCTACGACAACATCCCCTCCATCGTGCCCACCGCCCCGGCAGGCACCGGCCTGTCGGTCCGGCAGAAGGCTCGGCGCGAGGTCGTGCGCGTCCTGGCCGGGGCCGGGCTGACGCAGGTGCTGTCCTACCCCTTCATCGGGGACGTCCACGACCGCCTCGCCCTGCCTCCCCAGGACCCGCGGCGCCGCGCCGTGCGCCTGGCCAACCCGCTGGCCGAGGACGCCCCGTGCCTGCGCACAAGCGTCCTGGACACCCTCGTCGAGGTCGCCAGGCGCAACATCTCCCGGGGCCTGGGCGACGTCGCCGTCTTCGAGACCGGCACGGTCACCCACCCCGCGGGCACGGTCCCGGCACCGATCCCGGGCGTGCGTCAACGGCCCTCGCACGAGGAGCTGGCCGCCATCGAGCGGGGCATCCCCGCCCAGCCCGAGCACGTGGCGGCGGTGCTGGCCGGTGACCGGGAGCGTCCGGGTG
>JBHAES010000028.1:0-2978 GCA_041855725.1 Actinomycetota bacterium | reverse complement strand
TCGCCCTCGGCGCCGACGTGGTGGTGCACTCCAGCACCAAGTACCTCAACGGCCACTCCGACGTGATCTCCGGGGTGGTCGTCGCCGCCGACGCCGCAGTCGCCGAGCAGGTCGCCTGGTGGGCCAACTGCCTGGGCGTCACCGGCTCCCCGTTCGACTCCTACCTCGTGCTGCGCGGGCTGCGGACGCTCGGGGTGCGGATGCGGGCCCACGGCGAGAACGCCGCCGTGCTGGCCGAGGTGCTGGCCGGTCACGACGCCGTCCGCGCTGTGCACTACCCGGGCCTGCCCACCCACCCCGGCCACGCCCTCGCCGCCCGGCAGCAGGACGGCTTCGGCGGCATGCTCAGCTTCGAGCTCGCCGACCTGGCAGCGGCCGAGCGGTGCGTCGCCAGGCTGCGGCTGTTCAGCCTCGCCGAGTCGCTCGGCGGGGTCGAGAGCCTCGTCTGCCACCCCGGCCTCATGACCCACGCCTCGATGCCCGCCGACCTGCAGGCCGCCGCCGGCATCACGCCCGGGCTGCTGCGGATCTCGACCGGGATCGAGCAGGCCGACGACCTGGCCGCCGACCTGCGGCGCGGCCTCGACGCGGCCCTCGGCTGACGTCCGGACACCCCGGCCGAGCCCGGCCCCACGGGCTCCGGGCCGGCTTCGGCCCCCGCGGGCCCGGCCCGGCGGCCAGGTACGGTGGCTGGCATGCCTTCCGAGACGATCGCCGGGGCCCGACCGGTCCCCCGCTGGCTCCGTGTCGCCACGATCCTCGCGGCGGGCGGGTCGGGCGTCGTCATGCTGTGGGCGGCCGCCCACCCCACCGGCAACTTCACGGCCGGGTTCTGGGCCCTCGTGATCGGCGCGGTCGCCGGCATCCTCTGGCTGACGGCGCTGGTGGTCGCCGTGCGGCGTCGGCACCGCGCGATCAGCCTGGTCGCGGCCCCGCTCGTCGTGCTGGCGACGTACGGGCTGGCGGCCACCCCGGCACCGGAGCAGGCGAGCTTCGTCCTCGCCAGGCCGGCGCTCGAGCGGGCGCTCCGCGACGGCACCTGCCCGCCGACGGTCGGCGTCCTGCCGGTGCTCACCTGCCAGCCGTTCGGCCGCAGCGGGCAGGCATACCTGGTGGCCGGGGCCGGGTTCCTCAACCAAGCCGGCTGGGTGCACATCGCCGACCCCGCCGAGGCCGAGGAGTACCGGCACCGGCGCGCCGACGAGGCCTCCACCGTCACCGAGCTCGGCGACGGCTGGTACCGCCTCGTCGTGGTGTGGTGAGCGTGGGCGCCGCGACCTGACGCCACCTGTCGCCGGGCCCGCGGCGCCCGGCACGCCCCGGTGGTGCCTCGGACCCCTACCGACCTCGAAGCCGGGTCACGGGCCGCTGCGTCCCTGGCGGCGCAGCGCCGGCAACCCTCGCCCGGGGGTCCGGCCCGGGCTGGGGAGCTGAGGGCGCTACGCTGGCTGAAACCATTCACCGCGAGGGAGCGGAGCCGGCATGACCACCTACGAGACCCTGCGGGCGGCCTTCGCCGCCGAACCCACCTCGACCCGCCCGATGATGCGGTGGTGGTGGTTCGGCCCCGAGGTCGACGACGCCGAGGTGACCCGCGAGCTCACCGCCATGCGCGACGGCGGCATCGGCGGCGCCGAGGTGGCGTACGTGTACCCGCTCACCGAGGTCTCCAGCGGGTTCCTGTCCCAGCGGTTCTGCGCCTCGCTGCGCCACGCCGCCGAGACCGCGCGCCGGCTGGGGCTGCGGCTCGACCTCACCCTCGGCACCGGGTGGTCGTTCGGCGGCCCCCACGTGACCGGGGACCTCGCCGCCCGCGGCCTCCACTGGGAGCCCCGCGAGCTGCCCCCCGGCCCGCTCGCCGTGCCCGTCGCCGCCGGCTACCCGGGCGACGAGCTCGTGGCGGCGTTCCTCGGCGACGGGTCCCTCCAGGAAGCGGGGCCCGACCCGGTCCGGCTGGAGCCCCACGGCGGCCTGCTCCACGTGCCCGACGCCCCCGGACCCCGCTACCTGCTGCTCGCCTACAGCCGGCTCACCGGGCAGAACGTCAAGCGGGCCGCCTGGCAGGGGGAGGGGCCGGTGCTCGACCACTACTCCCAGGCCGCTACCGAGGCCCACCTGTGCGCCGTCGGCGACCCGCTGCTCGACGCGGTACCGGCCGCCCTCGTCGGGTCGGTGTTCTGCGACAGCCTCGAGGTGTACGGGTCGGACTGGACCAGCGACCTGCCGCTCGAGTTCCGCCGCCGCCGAGGCTATGACCTGCTGCCCGAGCTGTGGCGGCTGCGCGTCGACACGCCCGGGTCGCTCGCCGTGCGGGCCGACTTCTACCGCACCCTCACCGAGCTCTACGAGGAGCGCTTCGTCGCCGTCTGCCGCGCCTGGGCGCGGCGCCGCGGCGTACCGTTCCGGATCCAGTCGTACGGCACCCCGCCCGGCACGGTCAGCAGCTACCGCCACGCCGACCTCGTCGAGGGCGAGGGCTGGGGCTGGACCGACCTCACCCAGGCCCGGTGGGCGTCGTCGGCCGCGCACCTCTACCGACACCGGGTCTGCTCGGCCGAGGCCTGGACGTGGAACCACTCCCCGTCGCTGCGCAGCACCCCGCTCGACCTGCAGGGCGAGGCCCACGAGCACCTGCTCAGCGGCGTGAACCATCTCGTCGGGCACGGCTGGCCCTACCGGGACCCGGCCGCCGCCGGCGTCGGCACCCTCTTCTACGCCTCCGGCTGCTACGACGACCGCAACCCCTGGTACGCGGCCGCGATGCCGGCGCTCACCCGATACCTGGGGCGGCTGTGCGCGGCGCTGCAGACCGGGGAGCCGTACGCCGACGTGACCGTGCTCGTGCCGACCCAGGACGTGTCGTGGCACCTGGGCCGCACCATCGACCTGTGGGCCGAGACCAGGGCCCACGTCGGCGACGACCTCGTGGCGCTGCTGCGTACGAACGGCTGGGACTACGACCTCGTCGACGACCTCGT
>JBHAES010000027.1:0-3226 GCA_041855725.1 Actinomycetota bacterium | reverse complement strand
TCCTGGCCGCCGCCCCCACGCTGCGGGGCCTGCTCGCCACCGAGCGGGGCCTCGCGGCGGTGGTCACCGGCACCGACGACCTGCACCGGGCCCACACCGCTGCCGACGCCCCCATGGTCGCCGGCGGCCCGCTGATCCCCGACCAGATCGTCTACGCGGGCTCGTTCCCGGCGGTCGTCGACGTGGCACCGGGGGCCTCGGGCGACGAGGTGGCCGCCGCCACCGTCGCCGCCGTCGAACGGTTCCGCGCGGAGCGGCACCGCGACCCGGTGGTCGTCGTCGTGCCGGGGGTGGCCGTGCTCGCCGCGGGCAAGGACCCGACGGCGGCGGCCAACGCGCTCGCCGTCTACACCGACGCGCTGCGGGTGGCCCGTGACGCCGACCGCATCGGCTCCGTCCGCGTGATGGACGACGCCCAGCGGACGTTCATCGAGACGTGGGAGGCCGAGGCCTACCGGCAGCGGGTCGCCGCGCGCACCGACACCGGCGCGCTCACCGGCAAGGTCGTCGTGGTGACCGGCGGCGCCCAGGGCTTCGGCCTCGGCATCGCCACCGAGCTGCTGGCCGACGGCGCCACCGTGGTGCTCGCCGACCTCAACCTCGACGGGGCCCGCGCCGCGGCCGCCACCCTCGCCGCCGACCACCCGGGCCGCGCCCACGCAGCGGCTGTCGACGTCTCCGACGAGCAGTCGCAGCTCGACCTCGCCTACGACGTGGTGCGCCGCTTCGGCGGGCTCGACGTCTTCGTGTCGAACGCGGGCGTGCTGCGCGCCGACGGGGTGATGACCCAGCCCGTCGCCGACTTCGACTTCGTCACCAACGTCAACTACCGCGGCTACTTCCTCGGCGTGCGTGCCGTGGCCCCGGTGATGGCTCGCCAGCACGCCGCCGCACCCGACCGGCTGTTCGACATCGTCGAGATCAACTCCAAGTCCGGCCTCGAGGGCAGCAAGCGCAACTTCGCGTACGCGGGCAGCAAGTTCGGCGGCATCGGGCTGACCCAGTCGTTCGCGCTGGAGCTCGTCGAGCACGGCATCAAGGTCAACGCGGTGTGCCCCGGCAACTTCCTCGACGGCCCGCTGTGGAGCGACCCCGAGCGTGGCCTGTTCGTGCAGTACCTGCGCGCCGGCAAGGTGCCCGGCGCCACCACCGTGGCCGACGTGCGCCGCGCGTACGAGGCGAAGGTGCCGATGAACCGGGGCTGCCTGCCCGCCGACGTCGCCCGTGCGGTGAGGTACGTCGTGGAGCAGCAGTACGAGACCGGGCAGGCGCTGCCGGTGACCGGCGGCCAGAACATGCTGAGCTGACGTCGACCAAGGAAGAGGACCATGACCATCCCCACCACCCAGCACGCCGTCCAGATCGTCGGCGTCGACCAGATCAAGGTCGTCTCCGACAAGCCCGTCGACCCGGTCGGGCCCACCCAGCTGCTGCTGCAGGTCGAGGCGTGCGGCATCTGCTTCTCCGACACCAAGCTGCTGCACGCGTTCGACAGCCACCCGCGCAAGAGCGAGATCGTGAGCGGCCTCACCCCCGAGCAGCTGGCCGAGATCCCCAGCTACAAGCCGGGCACCCTGCCCACCGTGCCCGGTCACGAGCCGGTCGGCCGCGTGGTCGCCGTCGGCGACCAGGTCACCCACGTGGCGGTGGGCGACCGGGTGCTGGTGCAGGCCGACTGGCGCCACGTCATGACCGCCCGTACGAACGGCGCGTTCGGCTACAACTTCGAGGGCGCCCTGCAGGAGTACGTCGTGATCGACGAGCGCTGCGTCGTGGCGCCGACCGGGGAGGTCTTCCTGCTGCCGGTGGCCGAGGCGCCGTCGGCCGCGGCGGTGGGCCTCATCGAGCCGTGGGCGACGGTCGAGGCCTCGTACGCGTCGCGGGAGCGGCGGGGCCTCAAGCCGGGCGGCACCCTGCTGGTGGTGGCCGACGCCGGCACCGACACCTCGAGCGTCGACCCGCTGGCCCGGCAGGCCGGGTCCGAGGTGGTGGCCGTGACCCCCGACGAGGTCGCAAGCCTGGGGGAGCGGCGCTTCGACGACATCGTCTACTTCGGCGCCGACGCGGCGCTGCTGGGCGAGCTCGGCGACCGGCTCGGCCTGCACAGCGTGCTCAACGTGGTGCTCGGCGGGGCCACCATCGACGGCCCCGTGCGGGTCGACGTCGGCCGCGTGCACTACGACTACATCCGCTACTGCGGCACGACCGGCTCCGACGCGGCCGACGGGTACGCGTGGATCCCCGAGACGGGCAACCTGCGCCCGGACGACAAGGTCGCGATCATCGGCGCCGCGGGACCCATGGGCCTCATGCACACGATGCGGGCGGTCACCCTCGGCTCCGAGGGGGTCACCGTCGCCTCGGTCGACGCCACCGACCTCAACGACGACCGGCTCGCCCACCTGGCCGCCGAGATCGACCCGGTGGCCGAGCGGTACGGCGTCGCCACCGCCTACGTCAACACCGGCACCACCCCGCTGCAGCCCGGCTACACCTACGTGGCCTGCATGGTGCCCGTGCCGGCCCTCGTGGCGCAGGCGGTCGAGCTCGCGGCCCCGGGCGGCATCGTCAACGCGTTCGCCGGCATCCCCGCGGGCACGTACGGCGAGATCGACCTGCAGCACGTGGTGGCCGACCGGGTGTACCTGTTCGGCACGTCGGGCTCCGACGTCTCCGACATGGCCACCGTGCTGCGCAAGATCGAGGCCGGCGTGATCGACACCACGGTGTCGCTCGACGCGATCACCGGCATCGCCGGGTTCCCCGACGCCATCCAGGCCGTCATCGACCGCACCTCGGGCGGCAAGATCATGGTCTTCCCGCAGCTGGCCGACCAGGGGTTCGTCCGGCTGAAGGACCTGGCCGCCACGCGTCCCGACGTGGCCGAGAAGATGGTCGACGGCCGCTGGACCAAGGCCGCCGAGGACGCGCTGCTGGGCAGGTGAGCCGCCGGGGGGCGGGGTGGTGCCCGTCCCCGGCCCGCCGCCTGCCGTGGGCGGAGGTGGGGTCACGGGCCGGGGCGGAGCGGGGTGCTACGATCCTCGGACGCGTCGGGCCTGCGAGCCGGTGCCGGAGGAAGGAGAGGGCCGACGACGTCTCGCCAGGTGGTCGCCGTCGGTGACGAGGTCACCGCCCGCCCGTGCGAGACCCGGTGGCGGCGAGCGACGACGCACGGTCCACGACAGCACGAGAGCATGGTGAGGCACCCCCCGATGGCCATCCTGAT
>JBHAES010000026.1:0-3103 GCA_041855725.1 Actinomycetota bacterium | reverse complement strand
CCTCACCGACATGCTCGTCAGCGCCCGGCACCCCCACCTGCTCGTCCGGCTCCGCCCCGACCGGGCCGTCGTCGGCCCGCTCGTCGTGCCGGGGCGGACGGCGTGCGTCCGCTGCCACGACCTCGCCACCGCCGCCCGCGACCCTGCGGCCGCCCTCGTGCTGTGCGAGCTGTCCCGGCTGGAGGCGCCACCCCACCCGGCCCGCACCGCCTGGGCCGCCGCCACGGTCACCGTGCACGCCCTCGCCCACCTGCACGGCGACGCCCCGGACTCCGTCCGCGGCACCGTCGAGCTCGGCGACGACGGGGTCACCGGCTTCCGCCGGCTGCGCCCGCACCCAGCCTGCTGGTGCCGCGGCCAGGAGCTTCGCGCGCCAGCGGTCAGAATGGGTGCGTGACGAGTCCAGACGACCTGCCCGGCGAGCGGCCCGCGCTGCCCACCTCCGGGGTCCGGCGAGGGGCCCGGCTGCTCGGCGTCCCCCTCCAGCTGGCCGGCCGGGCCACCGTCGGCGCCGGGCGCCGCCTGCTCGGCGCCGACGCCGACCAGGTCGACGCCGAGCTGCGGGAGCGGGCCGCCGCCCAGCTGTTCCGTGTGCTCGGCGAGCTCAAGGGCGGGGCCATGAAGCTCGGCCAGGCGCTCAGCCTGTTCGAGTCGGTGCTGCCCGACGACGTCGCCGAACCGTTCCGCCAGCAGCTGTCGCGGCTCCAGGACGCCGCTCCCCCGATGCCCACCTCGCGGGTCGAAGGGGTGCTCGCCGACGAGCTCGGCCCCCGCTGGCGCGACCGGTTCACGTCGTTCGGGCGGCGCCCGGCCGCGGCCGCGTCGATCGGGCAGGTGCACCGGGCGGTGTGGGCCGACACCGGCCGCCCCGTCGCCGTGAAGATCCAGTACCCCGGCGCCGAGGCGGCGCTGCGCAGCGATCTCGCCCAGATCGGACGGCTGTCGACGGTCGTCGCCCCGCTCGCCGGCGGGGTCGACGTCAAGGCCCTCACCGACGAGATCTCGCAACGGGTCATGGAAGAGGTCGACTACCTCATCGAGGCCGACCACCAGGCCCGGGCCGCCGCCGCGTTCGCCGACGACCCGCAGGTCGCCGTCCCCCACGTCCTCGCCGCCACCCGTCGCGTCCTCGTCAGCGAGTGGCTCGACGGCCGCCCCCTGCGCACCGTCGCCCACGACCCGGAGCCCGAGCGCAACCGGGTCGGGCTCGCGTACGTGACCGCCCTGTTCGCCGGCCCCGGCCGGGCGGGCCTGCTGCACGGCGACCCGCACCCCGGCAACTTCCTCGTCCTGCCCGACGGCCGGCTCGGCGTCATCGACTGGGGTCTCGCCGCCCGCCTGCCCGACGGCCTGCCCCACCAGATGGGCCACCTCATCCGCGTCGCCCTCGACGGTGACGCCGACACGGTGGCCGCCGGGCTGCGCGAGCTCGGGTTCGTCACCCGCGACGTGTCCCCCCAAGCCCTCCTCGACTACCTCGAGCCGTTCGTCGAGCCCGCCCGCGCCGAGGAGTTCCACTTCACCCGCGACTGGATCCGCGGCCAGTACCAGCGGATCAGCCTCGACAACCGCGGCCCCGACCCCGTGGCCACCAAGCTCAACGTGCCCCCGTTGTACGCCCTCATCCACCGGGTCTGGCTCGGCGGCGTCGCCGTCCTCTCCCAGCTCGACGTACGAGCCCGGTTCGCCGACGTCCTCACCCAGCACCTGCCCGGCTTCGCCGGCCCCGTCGCGCGCCACGACACCTGACCACCGCCCTCGCCCGCACGGGCCCGGGTACGGCGAGAGCCGGGCCGGTCAGAGCCGGCCCGGCTCTTGGTCCGGGGGTGCGGTGCCGGTGGCCGACGCTGCCGACCACCCGAGGTCGCCTCATGCGGCGACCGGCTCGACGACCTTGCGGGGACGCCCGCGCGGACGCTTCCGAGCGACGACCTCCCCTTGCACGATCAGCTGGCCGCCCCACACGCCGTGCGGCTCACGCCGCGCCAGCGCACCGGCGAGGCACTCCTCGCGCACCGGGCAGGGTCCGCAGACGAGCTTCGCCAGCTCGACGTCAGCCGGCTGGTCGGCGAAGAAGAGGTCCGGGTCCTCGTCCCAGCACGGCAGGCGCAGCCCCGTACCGGACAGGTCGAACGGAGCCTGCAGCTCCATCAAGGTCATAGTCATCGTGTGTGCTTCCTGGGTGCGGTGTGTCATGGCCCGGGGAGCACGAAGGGCCGTGACTCCCCGGTTCTGGGGGTTCACGGCCCTGGTGGTGGCCTGTGGTCTCAGGTCGTCACAGGCGGCTCCAGGGTCGGAGGTCCCAGATGTGTCGAGCTGTCGTCGGACGAGGCGAAGCCGTGCCGATCAGCGATCAGGACAGACTTCGGCGAGACGACAGACGAAACGGGCAGCAGGGCACGCCCGCCGATCGTCGCGCAGATCAGGTTGCTCAGCATCGGTCGTCCCCTTCCCGGTCTCGTTCGATCCACCCAGTGGCGGCTGCAGACCAGGGTAGAGACCCTGCTTCTGCATGCGCAACTGCTTATTCCGTCGCCGGCTCCGATCGGTCTCACGGACCGGCCCGCTCCCCTGGGGACGCCCGCCGTCCCAACAGCCGCTCCCTGGCGCCGACGACGGCACCGCTCCGCGAGGGGCTGCTCGTCGGGCTCCCTGTCCTCGCCCTCCGCTGCGCGCTGTCTGCCCGGTCCTTCTTGGACTCTGCGCACACCGAGCCGAGACGCTGCCACTCGCCGACCTGGCGTTCGCAGCGCCAGGTCGCGGGTCGCTGCCCTGCCGGTCGTCTGCTCGGCTGGTGCGGACCCCGACCGGGCTGGCCCTTCGGGTCAGGGCCGCCCGGGCGAGTCGTCGCCGGTGCCGGGGTGCAGGATCCGCAGCAGCGTCTCGCCGTAGCGGTCGGCCTTCGCCCGGGGTAGGCCCGGCACGTCGGCGAGGCCGGCCAGGTCGGCAGGGCGCGCCTCGGCGACCGACATGAGGGCCGCGTCGCTCAGCAGCGTGTAGGGCGGCACCCGTTCCAGCGCCGCCTGGCGCCTGCGCCACTCCTGCAAGGCCGCCAGCGTGTCCGCGTCGTACGAGCCCTCGCAGCCCAGGTGACGCGACAGGG
>JBHAES010000025.1:0-4800 GCA_041855725.1 Actinomycetota bacterium | reverse complement strand
CGGCGCCAGCACGGACGCGTCGAACCGGCTCAGGTCGCACCCGATGTCGGCGAGGTTCGCGCCCACGACCAGCCCCACCGCGCCCTGGCCCGTCGCGGCGTTGAGCGCCACGGCCGCGTCCACCATCGACTGCACCACGGTGCGGCCCTGGGCCCCGGTCGACAGCTGCACCGCGCCGCCCTCGGGGTTGGAGGTGCGCGCCAGCACGTAGACGCCGCGGCCGGTGGCGTGGGCCCGGTCGAAGGCGGGCTGCAGCGAGCCGAACCCCAGGTAGGGGCTGAGGGTGACCGCGTCGGCGGCCAGCGGCGACCCGTCGGCCAGGTAGGCGTCGGCGTAGGCGGCCATCGTGGAGCCGATGTCGCCACGCTTCACGTCGAGCACCACGAGGGCGCCGTGCGCCTGCGCCGCCGCGACGGTGCGCTCGAGCACCGCCACGCCCGCCGACCCGTGCGCCTCGAAGAACGCCGACTGCGGCTTCATCGTGGCGACCAGGTCGCCGACAGCCTCGACCATCGTCATGGCGACGGTCTCCAGCCCGCGGACGTCGTAGCCCAGGCCCCAGGCGGCCATCACCTCACGGCTAGGGTCGACGCCCACGCACAGCGCCCCCCGCTCGGCCACCTTCCGGGCCAGCCGGTCTCCGTACGAACCTTCGACGAAGCTCACCGCACCTCCACGGCGTTGATGCCGGCCACCAGGGCGGGGCCGGCGTAGATGAACCCGGTGTAGAGCTGCACGAGGCGCGCCCCCGCGTCGAACATCGCCTTGGCGTCGTCGACGGTCATGATGCCGCCCACCCCGATCACCGGCAGCGTGGTCGCGGCGGCGATCCGCCGCACCACGGCCAGCGACCGTGACGTGAGCGGGGCGCCCGACAGCCCGCCCGCCTCGTCGGCGTACGGGAGGTCGGCGGGCGCGAGCCCTTCGCGCGACAGGGTGGTGTTGGTGGCGACGATGCCGCGCCCGCCGCAGTCGATGACCACCTCGAGGATGTCGTCGAGCTGGCCGTCGCTCACGTCGGGGGCCACCTTGACGAAGATCGGCACGGGGCCCAGCGGGTGGGCGATCTGCGACGCCTCGCGGGTGAGGGAGGTCAGCAGGTCGCGCAGCGCCGACTTGTCCTGCAGCGACCGCAGGCCGGGCGTGTTGGGGCTCGACACGTTGATGGCGACGTAGTCGGCGTACGGGGCCAGCATGCGCAGCGACGTGGTGTAGTCGGCGACGGCGCTGCTCACCGGCACCGCCTTCGACTTGCCGAGCGAGATGCCCAGCGGGATCCCGAGGGTGGCCTCGCCCCGCTTGACGCCCATGCCGTAGAGCCGCTCGGCCAGCGCCCGCGCGCCGGCGTTGTTGAACCCCATCCGGTTGATGATCGCCTGCGACGCCCGCAGCCGGAACAGCCGCGGCGAGTCGTTGCCCGCCTGGCGCAGCGCGGTCACCGTGCCGAGCTCGGCGAAGCCGAACCCGAGCGCGGCCCACGCCGCGGCCGCCTTCCCGTCCTTGTCGAGGCCCGCGGCCACGCCGACCCGGCCCGGGAACCGGACCCCGGCCACGGTGACCGGCCGCCGGGGCCGGCCGACGAGCGCGCTCACCGCCCGCAGCTGCGAGCCCGAGCGGCCCAGCCGGCCCAGCCGGTCGATGAGCTCCTCGTGGATCGCCTCAGGGTCGCCGCCGTGGCGCGAGAACAGCACCGGGCGCAGCACCGTCGCGTAGCCGGCGCCCAGGAGGCCCTGCCGGATGCCCGCCATGTCAGCGCCCCCTCGCGTCGTCGGCCCGGTCCTGCGACGGCCGTGCACCGACATCGCCCCACCGGGCGGCCCCGATGCCCGGGACCGCCGCGTCCGAGCAGGTCTGCCGGCCGTCGCGCCGGATCGACGAGAGGTCGCCACGGCTCGCCGTGAGGCCGCCTCTCCCCCGCCGGCAGCGCCGTCGCGGCGCCGTGCCAGCAGGGCGACGCAGCGGTCGAGCAGGGGCTCCGCGTCGTGCGGCCCCGATCCGCCGTGACTCGTCGTCGTCCCAGCCGTTGCTGCCGACGTGCGGGGTGGTGGCGACCACGACCCGCGGATGGGCGGACGGGTCGGTGAGGGCCTCCTGGTGGCCCGTCGTGCCGGTGGCGAGCACCGCTTCGCCGAGCGTCTCGCCGGGGGCGCCGAAGGAGCGCCCGTGGCACGTCCGGCCGTCCTCCAGGACGAGGACCGCGGCTTGGGGAGGGGCAGTCATCGCCAGGACCTTACCAGCGGTGCCCCCGCCCACCGAGCGTCAGCGCGAGACGTGACACGCCGGCGCCGTCGCTCCTGCTAGCGCGTGTAGTACCCGGCGAGGTCGATGACGAGCTGGCTCCTGGCGTCGGAACGGTTGGCGACCGCCACCCGGCCGTCGGCGCCCACCCGCACCTGGGTCAGGTTGGGCACCGTCTGCCCCGCCACGAAGTTGAGGATCGAGGCCACGGGCAGCGGGCGGTCCGACGGGTGCACCGCCACGAAGCCGGGGGCGCCCGGCTCGGTGACCGTCACGTTGAGGGCCACCGCCGCGGCCGGCGTGGCCGACACGTCGAGCCCGTACGTCGTCCACTTCGCCACCCCCGTGGGACGGGTGTCGAGCAGGCGTCGGGGGGTGACGGGGACGAAGCCGCCGCGCATGGTCACCTCGCCGCCCACCGCGTACGCGTAGACGTCGACGACCACGTGCACCGTGCCGGGCGACCCGTTGCGGATGCGCACCTGGCCGTCAGGGCCCAGGGTGGCCCAGGCCGCGTTGCCGACCGTCTGGTGGGCCACGAAGTTCACGTTCGACGCGGTCGGCAACGCCCCACCCGGGTAGGCGACCAGCCACCCGGCGGCGGTGGTGTCGGTGGCCGTGACGTTCACCAGCGCCGCCGAGACGCCCGACGCCGGCACCCCGGCGCGGCCGGCGACCGGCACCGTGAGGTCGGCGCCGGGGGCCAGCGCCACGGTCGTCCGGGTGTCGGCGAGCCGGGCGGGGGTGAGCGGCAGCACCGAGCCTGGGGTCGGGGTGGCGCCGGCGGCCCGGTAGAAGCCCATCACGTCCACGATCAGCTGCGTCGGCGAGCTCGCCTTGATCGAGATGGAGCCGCCTGCGCCCAGCGCCACCACCGCGTGGTTGGGCACGATCGTGCCCGGGCGCTGGTTGAGGTTCGAGCTCGGCGGCTGCGCGGCGCCCGCCGGCCAGGCCGTCACGAACCCGTCCCACAGCGTGTCGGTGGCGGTGACGTTGAGCGCCACCGCGGCCGCGTCGGCCGGGATCCCGACCCGTCCGCCGAGCTGCAGGGTGATCGTCTCGCCCGCGCCCACCCGCCGCGTGAACCGGGTGTCGAGCACCCGCAGCGGCGACATCGCCACGAACCCGCCTGCGTCGGCGACGGTCGGGTCCTGGTCGTACGACGGGTCGAACCGGTAGAGGTTGTAGCGCCGCATGATGTCGATCACCCGGTCGGCGTAGGCCGGGTCGGTCGCGTACCCCGCCTTCGCCACCTCGCGGATGAACTGGTCGGGGTAGTCCCGGTAGCCGAACGCCGCGGCGTAGCGGGGCCGGCTGGTCAGGAAGAAGCCGTGGTCCAAGAAGCTGTTCGCCACCGACGGGTAGCGGCGGAACCAGCTCGTCACCATCGACGAGTCGCCGTTCGGGTCGTACTCCAGCGAGTCCTTCGACACGCAGCCGTCCGCGTACGGGCCGGTCCACGTCGGCGGCGTGGTCTGGGTGCACTTGATGCCGAAGTAGGCGTTCGACTGCGTCGACAGGCTGGAGCGGCCCCACCCGCTCTCCAGGATCGACTGCGCGATCGACACCGACGCGGGCACGCCGAACTGGGAGCTCTCGCGCTGCGCCAGCGGTGCCACCCTCGCGATGTAGGCGGACGTGTCGACCGCCGCCGCCGCGGGCGGGGCGGCCACCAGGACCATCGCCGCACCCGTCAGCAGGCCGAGCAGACCACCCAGGGCACGGACCACAGGCGTACGAGTCATGCACGTATCAGAAGGCCTCCGGGCGGCCGTGTCCACCTTCAGGATGAACCTCTCATCGAGGGTTCCGGGACGAGCGGGGCCCGGTCCGGTCAGCGGGCGCGGGGGTGAGCGGTGAGGTACACCTCGCGCAGGTGCTCGACGGTCACGAGGGTGTAGACCTGCGTGGTCGCCACCGAGGCGTGGCCCAGCAGCTCCTGCACCACCCGCACGTCGGCGCCCCCGTCGAGCAGGTGGGTGGCGTAGCTGTGGCGCAGCGTGTGAGGCGACACGTCGACGTCGAGGCCGGCCCGGGCGGCTACGGCCTGCAACCGGTTGAACGCGCTCTGCCGCGACAGCCGCCCGCCGCGGGCGTTGAGCAGCAGCGCGGGGGTGGCCCGCGCCGCCCGCCGCGCGAGGGTGGGCCGCCCCCGCACCAGCCAGGCCTCGACGGCCCGCCGCGCGTACGACCCGAGCGGCACCAGACGCTCCTTGCCGCCCTTGCCGAGCAGGCGGAGCCCCGCGTCGGGGTCGGCGAGGACCCGGGTCAGGTCGTCGACGTCGAGCGCGACGACCTCGAAGATGCGCGCGCCGGTGCCGTAGAGCAGCTCCATGAGGGCCGCGTCGCACAGCTCGGCGGGCGTCGGGTCGGGGCCCGCCGCGGCGCCCAGCAGCGCCGTGACCTGCTCGACCGACAGCGCCTTGGGCATCCGCCGACCCGGCCGCGGCGGGGCCACGTCGGCGGCCGGGTCGGCGGGGGTGACGCCCTCGGCCGCCCAGAACCGGTGCAGGCCCCGCACCGCCACCACCATGCGGGCCACGCTCGCCGCCGCCAGCGGCG
>JBHAES010000024.1:0-4855 GCA_041855725.1 Actinomycetota bacterium | reverse complement strand
TGGTGCGCTCGGCGCCGGTCTCGCGCATGGCCGCGAGGTCGACGGCGGCGGTGGCGGCGGCGAGCCGGGCGGCCAGGTCGGGCAGGGCGGCGACCCGGTCGGGGTGCCGCCGGGCGAGCAGGTTCACCAGCCACGCGGAACGGGTGGGTTTGCGCAGCGCCCCGATCTGCTTGGCGAGCGCCTTGTCGCCGTCGGCCCTCGCCTGCGCGACGGCGGCCGTACGGGCCCCGATGAACAGGTCGGGGTCGGCCCCGTAGAGCCGGTCGCACACCTCGTCGAGCGTCGTCACCACGGGTCCAGTCAACCGCGCCCGCCCGCCGTTCGCCAGCGGCCCCCGCGGGTGGCGGCACGGTTCTGCCGTCGGGCGCCCGACGACGTAAGGTGTGTCGCGTGTCTCGACGAGGGGGTATCTGATGCATCGACGGGCGGACGCGCTGGTGCTGTTCGGGGCGACGGGTGACCTGGCCCGCCGCAAGCTGTTCCCGGCCATCTACGGCCTGTTCGGCCACCGCGACCTCGACGTGCCGGTGATCGGCGTCGCCCGCTCCGGGTGGGACGTGGAGCGGCTGCGCGGCTACGCCGCCGACGCGGTGCGGGAGGCCAACCCCACCGTCGACGACGACGTGCTGCGGCAGCTGCTGGGCCGCCTCGACTACGTGAGCGGCGACTACGGCGATCCGGCGACCCACGAGCGCCTCGCCGAGAAGCTCGGCGGGTGCGAGCGGCCCGTGATCTATCTGGCGATCCCGCCGTCGGTGTTCCCCACCGTCATCGACGGGCTGCGGGGCTGTGGCCTGGCCGCCCGCAGCCGGGTGGTGGTCGAGAAGCCGTTCGGCCGCGACCTGGCCACCGCCACCGAGCTCAACACCGTGCTGTCGGCCGCGTTCGAGCAGCAGGCCATCTTCCGCATCGACCACTACCTCGGCAAGGAGTCGGTCGAGGGCCTGCTGGCGTTCCGGTTCGCCAACATGCTGCTGGAGCCGGTGTGGAACCGCCGCTACGTGAAGTCGGTGCAGGTGACCCTGGCCGAGGGGTTCGGCACCGAGGGCCGGGCCGGGTTCTTCGACCAGGTCGGCACCGTACGCGACGTGCTGCAGAACCACGTGCTGCAGACGGTGGCGCTGCTGGCGATGGAGCCCCCGATCTCCGACGGCGCCGACTCGCTGCGCGACGAGGAGCTGCGGGTGCTGCGGCAGTGCCTGCCGCTCGACCCGGCCCACACGATCCTGGGCCAGTACGTGGGCTACCTCGACGAGGAGGGCGTGAAGCCCGAGTCGGGCACCGAGACGTTCGTGGCCACCACGCTGTGGATCGACTCGTGGCGCTGGGCGGGCGTGCCGTTCCACCTGCGGGCCGGCAAGTACCTGCCCGGGTCGGCCACCGAGGCCGTCGTCGAGCTCCACCGGCCGCCCCGGCTGCTGTTCGCCGGCGACGACGCCCACGTGCCGGCCGCCAACCGGCTGCACTTCAGGCTCGGCCACTCCGACGGCGTGACCTTCACCATGCAGGCGAAGAAGCCGGGGCCGGCGATGGTGACCAAGGAGGTCGAGCTCGACGTCGACTTCGGCGCCGCCCTCGGCTACCGCCGCGACGCGTACGAGCGGCTGCTCGAGGACGCCATGGTCGGTCTGCGGCACCGCTTCGCCCGGGAGGACACCATCTCGGAGGAGTGGCGCATCGTCGACCCGATCATCGACCTCGACTCGCGCCCGCTGCCGTACTACAAGAAGACCTGGGGCCCTGGCGTCGCCCAGAAGATCGCCGGCCCCGACGGCTGGCACCCGGTGAGCGTCAAGGAGTAGCCGCAGCCGCGGTCACTGCGCCAGCAGCTCGGCGACAGCGCCCTCGATCAGCCGCTGGATCGCCTCGCCGGCGACGCGCTTGGCGAGCAGCACCCCAGCGGACGCCACGCCGCCGGAGGCCACGGCGGCCCCGATGGCCAGCATCAGACTCGCCAGCTGCCCGATCACGGCGATCTTCAGGGTCAGGATGACCGTCGAGATCAGCTGGCACGCCTGCGCAGACTCTCTTTCCTTAGCGGAGACCAGGACGGACAACTTCCTGCACGCTCATAGCAGCCGGGCTCCCCACATCGCGTCGGTCAGCACCTTGTCGGCCAGGTCGTCGAACGTGTCGTACTCCGCATCCACCGTGTCGAGGTCGAACATCACCAGCTCCCGGAACTTCCCCGACGCCGGATGATAGCTGTACATCGTGATGTCATCCTGCTTCCCCACGAAGAACTGATCGGTGAACTCCTCGATGTAGAGCTCGTTCACGTCCACGATCCCCGAGATCCGGTTGCCACGGTCGGTCGCCCACAGCACGTGGCCGTACAGGTCGATCCCGTTCGTCGTGCGCCAGAACTCCGCCAGGCCCTCAGGCAACGTGCCCTCGTGGTGAGCGGCGAACCACTGCGCCACCCGCTCGATCTGCGCCTCGGACGCCGGCGGGATCGGCCCCTTCTTCCACCACTCCTGACGGGCCTGGAAGATCTGGTCGATCTTCGCCTTGACCGCTGGATTCATGGCTCCTCCCTCATCGTGCACCGGGCGTTCGTGCCGCCAGCTCCGACGACGTGCTGCCGGGGCGTCACATCTGGGCCCCGGCCTCGTGTCGCGGCCGGCGGGGTCCCTGGTCGGGCGGCACCGGCCTGGACGGGAGCCTACGACGAGCGGCGGCGGATGCCGACCGCAGCCTGGATCAGGCGGTCGAACGCCAGGTCGGGGAGCACCCGGCGGGCGGCGATGAGCGGCTTGGCGGCGAACCCTACGGCGTAGCGGGTCCGGGGCCGACGTGCCGTGACCGCCCGGCGGATCGTGCCTGCGATCACCGACGGCGAGGACTGCCGGGCCCGGATCTCCTCCGACCGCATCGACCCGGCGACGGCGGCTGCCTGGTCGGCGTACGCGCTGCCCTTCGCGGTCTCCTCCAGGTGGTCGGCGGCGATCCCGGACCACTCGGTGCGGATCCCGCCCGGCTCCACCACGACCACGTCGATCCCGAACGGGGCGAGCTCCATGCGCAGGGCGTCGCTCAGGGCCTCCACGGCGTACTTGGTGGCGTGGTACCAGCCGCCCAGCGGTGTGGTGAGACGGCCGCCCATCGACGAGACGTTGATGATCATGCCGCTGCGACGGCTGCGCATGTGGGGGGTCACCAGCTGCACCAGTCGGCCCAGGCCGAACACGTTCACCTCGAACTGGCGGCGCGCCTCGTCGAGCGGGACGTCCTCGACGGCCCCGTACGACCCGTAGCCGGCGTTGTTGACCAGCACGTCGATGCGACCGGTCTCGCCGATGATCGTGTCGACGGCCGCCACCACGGAGGCGTCGTCGGTGAGGTCGAGGCTGAGGGGACGGATCCCCTCGGCGCCGAGGTCGGCCAGCCGGTCGGTGCGGCGGGCAGCGCCGTAGACGGTGTAGCCGAGCGAGCGCAGGGCTCGGGCGGTCTCGGCGCCGATACCCGACGAGGCGCCGGTGACGAGGGCGGTCTTCGTGGTCATGGTGACTCCTGGCTAAGATGAACTCCGATTCAGGTACTATCTTGAACCAAGGTTCAGGTTATTGCAAGCCGGGAGGCTGACGTGGGCGAGCAAGCGCGGGCGCGGCGCTCCGACGCCGTACGCAACCGGGGCCGGATCCTGACCGCGGCGCGGCACCTCGTCACCGAGCGCGGGCCCCAGGTGAGCATGAGCGAGATCGCCGGCCACGCCGGCGTCGCCGTCGGCACCCTCTACCAGCACTTCCCGACCAAGGCCGACCTCGTCTCGGCCGTGGTCGCCGAGCAGGCCGGCGAGCTGGTCGACGCGGTGGTGCAGGCGTGGGAGCGGGTCCGCGACGACCACGCCGAGCCAGCAGCCGAGCTGCTGGCGTTCGTCGAGCGGGTGCTGGAGGCCGCAGCCGTCGACCGGGCCGTCAAGGCAGCCGCCCGCTCCCTGGGCGCCGAGCCCGAGTTCTCCGACGCGGAGGCACGAGGCGCCGCCGCACTGGGCCACCTCATCGACGCGGGGCGGGCCGCCGGGACGCTGCGCCACGACCTCGCCGTCAGCGACCTCTACCTGCTCGTGGCCACCTGCCCCACCGACCAGCCGCCCGAGGTCCGCCGCCGCTGGCTGACCCTGGTCCGCCCAGGCCTGCTGCGGCAGTGAACCGGACCCACGCCGTCACCGCGGCCGACGGTGGGCGGTCAGGCCCGGGTGATCGCCCGGGGACGAGTGCGGCGCACCCCCAGGGTCACGCCGTCGGCGGCCGCCATGAAGACCCGCGCTGATGCGGGCCCGCTGCGCAGCGTACGGACCTCGTCGACCAGCTCGTCGAGGCGGTGCCGCAGCGCGTCGAGCTGCGACTCCAGCTCCAGGATCCGGCGCACCCCGTTGAGGTTGATGCCCTCGTCCTGGCTCAGGTACTGCACCAGCCGCAGCCGGGCGATGTCGGTCAGGGAGTAGCGCCGGCCACGGCCCCGGGTGCGGGTGGGCACCACGAGACCCAGCCGGTCGTACGAGCGCAGCGTCTGCGGGTGCATGCCCGCCAGCCGCGCCGCCGTGGAGATCGCGAACAGCGGCGCGTCGCGGTCGAGCAGCTCGACGGCGTTCCCCATATCAGCCTCCTGCCGCTGCCAGCATCGCCGCCCGCGGGTTGCCGGCGGGAGCGACCGCCGCGTACGCCTGCAGCGCCGCCCTGGCCTCGTCGGTGAGGTGCGCGGGCACCTGCACGTCGACGGTCACCAGCAGGTCACCCCTCGTGGAGCCCTTGGCGACCCCCCGCTCGCGCACCCGCAGCGTACGACCGTTGGGGGTGCCCGCCGGCACGCGGACCCGCACGGGCGGCCCGTCGAGGGTCGGCACCTCGATCTC
>JBHAES010000023.1:0-7174 GCA_041855725.1 Actinomycetota bacterium | reverse complement strand
GCAGGCGCACTCGCCCCACCATCACCATTCAAGTCCCCACCCACAGAATCATCACGCACCGACGTGATCACCACCCGCTGCGACGGCGTCCCCAACGACAACAACGGCCCCGACGTCACCAAAGACTTCCCCAACCCAAGCTTCACCACGGTCCCCGGCAACAACGTCAACGCCACACCCTTGCCCACCGACGCCCCCTCCAGCAGCACATACGGCGAACCCTGCGGCCCCCACACCGTGTCCTCCTCCACGAACACATGCGACGAGAACACACTCGGACCCGACCCCCCAGACTCCACCACCACCGGATCAGGCACCACCGGCGCCGGCGCCACCGGGGGCGTCACCGGCGCCGGATCACCCCCACCCGAAGGCCCCTCCGGCCGCACAGACCCCGAAGCAGACGGCGCCGAACCCACGAACATGCCCAGCACGAGCACAAACGCCACCACCACAGCAACACCACGACGTGCGACCACAGCAAATCCTCAAGAAACGACGAGCGGGAAACGGTCAGCCGAACAGTAGCGGACCATGACGGCCAGCGGTACCCCGAGGGTGCCAGCCGGGTCGTCGGGGCTCAGAGCCTCGGGTCGACGGGTTCCGACTCGAGCGCCAGCACGGCGAACACCGCCTCGTGCACGCGGCGCAGCGACTGGCCGTCGGCCCAGCGGCGCAGCGCCTCCAGCCCCAGCGCGTACTCGCGCAGCGCCAGCGACCGCTTGTGGCCCAGCCCCCGCTTCTTCAGCCGGACGAGGTGCTGCGGCTCGGTGTAGTCGGGGCCGTAGATGATGCGCAGGTAGTCGCGGCCGCGCACCTTGAGGCCGGGCTGCACCAGGCGGCCCTGGTGGCGCACCAGGTTCGCCAGCGGTTTCACCACCATGCCCTCGCCGCCGGACCCGGTGAGCTCCAGCCACCACGCCACCCCGGTCTCGGTGGCGGCCGCGTCAGCGGTGTCGACGACGAGGCGGCGGGTGGCGTGGAACAGGCCGGGGTCGGCCGCCACCAGCCGGTCGGCGACCGACAGGTGCCACAGGTGGTCGGTCGTCTCCCACGTGCGGCCGGCGGTGGCGAGCACCTGGAACACGGCGAGCCGCACCCCGTCGAGGCCGTCGGTGGGCCACGTGTAGCGGCGGTAGGCGTCGACGTACGCCGTCGCGTTCGCGTGACGGGTCCGCACCTGGGCGAGCAGGTCGGTCACGTCGAGACCGCGGGCGGCGGTCTGCGCCAGCAGGTCGGCCCCCGCCGGGAGCGCGAGGCGGGCCGCGGCGCCGACGGCCGCGTACTGGTCGCGCAGCAGCGCCTCGGCCTTGACCGACCACGGCAGCAGCTCGGCGTCGAGCAGCAGCACGTCGGTGGCGAGCTCGTCCCACAGGCCGGCCGCCTCGGCCGCCGCGCGCACCCGGGCGAGCAGGGTCGCCTCCAGGTCGCCGGCCAGGAACGGCCGCCCCGTGCGGGTGCACACCGCTGCGGTGCGCGCCGACCCGGGGGCGAGCCGCTGGGCCGCCGCCTCGTCGCGCGCCACCAGCACCACGGCACGCGAGCCCATGTGCTTCTCCTCGCACACCACCTGGCCCACGCCCCAGCCGGCGTACGCGGAGAACGCCTCCTCCGGGCGCTCCAGCCAGCCGTCGAGCGGCGACGTGGCCACCGGCGACATGGTGGGCGGCAGGTAGGGCAGCCACCGCGGGTCGATCGCGAAGCGGCTCATCACCTCGAAGGCGGCCGCGGCGTTCTCGGGGCGCACGCTCACCCGCCCGCCCTCGCGGGTCTCGACGGCGGTGGGGGAGTCGCCGAGCACGTCGGCCACGTCGAGCCCGCCGGGGCGCTCCGCCGCCGGGGCCGGCAGCGGGCCGAGCGGCCGGGTCGGCTCGTAGTACACGTCGTGCGCCGGCACGCTCACCAGCTCGCGCTCCGGGTAGCGCAGGGCGGAGAGCTCCCCGCCGAACACCACCCCCGTGTCGAGGCAGATGGTGTCGTTCACCCACCGCAGCTCGGTGGTCGGGGTGTGCCCGTACGCGACCAGCGCCCGGCCGCGGTAGTCGTCGGCCCACGCCAGCCGCACCGGCAGCCCGTACTCGTCGGACTCGCCGGTGGTGTCGCCGTACAGGGCGAACGACCGCACCCGCCTCGACGCCCGGCCGTGGTACGACTCCTTCAACCCGGCGTGGCACACCACCAGCCGCCCGTCGTCGAGCACGTAGTGGGCGACGAGCCGCCGCATCCAGGCGTGGGCGTCGGCGCGGAACTCCTCGGGCTCGGCGCCGAGCTGCTCCAGCGACTCGGCGAGCCCGTTGCTCACCTTCACCCGTCGGCCCGCCAGCGCCCGGACGAGCTTGTCCTCGTGGTTGCCGGTCACCACCAGCGCCGTGCCGGCCCGCTCCATGCCCATCGCGAGTCGCAGCACACCGGGGGTGTCGGGGCCGCGGTCGACGAGGTCGCCCACGAAGACGAGGGTGCGGCCCTCGGGGTGGGTGGCCCCGACCAGACGGCCCCGGTCGTCACGCTCGAGCTGCCAGCCGAGCTCGGTCATCAGCTCCACCAGCTCGGTGAGGCAGCCGTGCACGTCGCCGACCACGTCGAACGGCCCCCTCAGGTCGCGGCGGTCGTTGAAGAGGCGGGCGCGCTCGACGTGCGCCGCGTCGACCTCGGCCTCGGAGCCGAGCACGTGCACCGTCGTGAACCCCTCCCGCTCCAGCCCGCGCAGCGACTGCCGCAGGTCCTGGCGCTGGCGGCGCACCACGTGGCGCCCGATCGAGCGGTCCGTACGGGCCTCGTTGCGGGCCACGAGCACCGGCTCGGGCAGGTCGAGCACCACCGCCACCGGCATCACGTCGTGCTCGCGAGCCAGCGCCAGCAGCGGTCGGCGCGCCGACGCCTGCACGTTGGTGGCGTCGACCACCGTGAGCAGGTGCCGCCGCAGCCGGGTGGCCACGATGTGGTGCACCAGGTCGAACGCGTCCCGCGTCGCCGACTGGTCGGTGGGGTCGTTGGCCACCACGCCGCGGGCATGGTCGGACGACACCACCTCGTACGGGGCGAACTCCCGCGCCGCCCACGTCGACTTGCCTGAGCCGGAGCAGCCGATCAGCAGCACCAGCGACGTGGCCGGGACCCGCAGCACGCTCATGCGTCCCTCCTGGTGAACGTGGCCAGCTGGGTGGGGGCGCCGACCTCGGGGTCGTCGTCGCCGACGCCCGCGTAGGCGACCTCGTAGCCGTGCTCGGCGGCGACCTGGTCGGCCCACGCCCGCAGCTCGGCGCGGGTCCACTCGAAGCGGTGGTCGCGATGCCGCAGCCGCCCCGGCGCCATGCCGTAGCGCACGTTGTGCTCCACGTTCGGCGTGGTCACCACCACCAGCCGGGGTCGGGCCGCGCCGAAGACCGACCCCGCCAGCGCCGGCAGCAGCTCGGGGTCGACGTGCTCGACCACCTCCATGAGCACCACCGCGTCGAGGCCGGCGAGCCGTGCGTCGGCGTACGTGGCCGACGACTGCAGCAGCGTCAGCCGCTCCCGGCGCCGCTGGGGCATGCGCTCGACCCCGAGGCGGCGGCGGGCCCGGGCCAGCTCGGCGGCCGACACGTCGGCGCCCACGACCCGGTGGAACGTCGGTACGTCGAGCAGCCGGCGCAGGAACGCGCCCGACCCGCAGCCGAGGTCGACCACCGACGAGACCTGGGCCCGGGTCAGCACGTCGAGCACCGCCTGGTGGCGCTGCTGGGCCAGCGTGAGCCGCTGCGGCGCGGGGGCTGCCGCGTCCTCGTCGTCGTCGGCAGGGTCGGGTGCCGTGCCGTCGAGGGCGGCCAGCCGCGCGGACGCGTCGTCGACCAGCTCCCGCGAGCCGGCGAGGTAGCGTCGCACGATGAGCCGCTGCTGAGGGTGTCCCGGCAGCCACGACCCGGCCACCCGCAGCAGCTTCGCCACCTCGGCGCGGTCCACCCAGTAGTGCTTGGTGCCGTCGAGCACCGGCAGCAGCACGTACAGCTGGTTGAGCGCGTCGGCCACCGTGGCGGTGCCGGTGAGCACCAGGTCGCCGTACGGGGCGTCACCCCACCCGGGGACCGTCTCGTCGAGCGGCGTCGCCGCCACCTCGACCTGCCAGCCCAGGGGAGCGAACAGCCGCTCGGCCAGACCGGGCCCCGGCGCGGCCGGCACCCGGATCCGCAGCGGGATCGGCGTCACCGCCAGCTCGGGCCGCTCCCGCGACGTGCCCGTGCGCGCCGACTGGAACACCTTCCCCAGCGCCGTCGCCACCAACGACGTGGCCGCGTACGGCCGGTCGTTCACGTACTGCCGCTCAGGCGTCATGCCGCGGCCGCGCACGAGCCCCACCGGGTCCACGTCGAGCAGCAGCGCCGCCGTGCACCGCTGCTCGGTCGCCTCGGGGTAGAACACGTACGCCGCCCCCACCGACAGGTCGAACCGCTGCACCCGGTCGGGGTGCTTGCGCAGCAGGTGCCCCAGGTCGGTGGCCGGCGCATGGGTGGTGGTGATCGTCACGAGCACGCGCCCCATCGTGCCAGGCAGTCGGAGCCGGAACCCGGGGACGAGGGTTGGGCCTCAGCCGCATCCGACCGTCGCCGCGAGCTCGGCCCGTCCATCGTCGGCACGAGGCACGACCGCGGCCGACGCCCACCCGTCGGCACGGACCGAGGTCGAGCAGCCCCGCGCCGGTTCGAGCGTCTCGTGCCCATCGTCGTCGTGATCGTGAGGGTCGCTCGGGGGCAGGAACGTCGACCAGTCGCGGGTAGCCGACACGGCTGCGACCCAGGCCGGGTCTCGCGTGCTCTCGCCGCGGACGACGCGCAGCGCCTCGTCGACGAGCTCACCCCACCTCAGCGCGAGCCGTTGCCTGATCAGGGCGGACGAGGGTGATCCCGGTACCTGCGCCAGCCACTGGCTGACCTCCTGATGCGTCATCAGACCCATGCGTGCTGCTTGGACCACAGCCGCCCACAGGTCCTCGTCACAGTGCCGGCGCGCACGTTCGATCGGGGGCGCGTCGTTGATCCCGGCCCTGGTCGTGGCGGAGTTCCAGGAACCGAAACGGATGGCGACGGTCTGCGGACCCGGGACCCCGGCCGCCTTCGCCCACGTCGCGTAGGAGCTGGCGGTGGTCTTGCCGGTCTGGGCATGGAAGGCTCGCAGGTCGGCCAGCAGGTCGTCGTCCAAGCGGCGCTGGGGCCCCCAGGTGCGGGGGACACGCTCGTGCCTGCCAAGACGCCTCCCCAGCAGTCGTCGAACCTCGTCGTCGGGCAGCCCGAGGTCGTCGACCGCCTGCGAGACGGCGGCTCCCGGATGGTCGGCCGACCACCTCGCCACGCGTCGCCTGTCGGTGGCCTCCAGCTCGGCCCGGGCCCGTTTGCGTGCCGCCCCGATCCAGGGAACCGACCACGGGGTGTCGCGGTTGATGAGCTGTCGGACCCGTTCACGGGTGAGCCCGTAGCTCGCACCGATCTGCTCCAACGTCTCACCGAGCGCGTACCGCCGTGCCATCTGGTAGGCCCGGGGCAGGATGCCGGGGTCGTCGGTGGTCAGCATGAGATCGGTGAGACGCTCCTTCGACGCCGATCCGCTGACGACCCCCAGCGACTCCAGCATCCGATGAGCCCCACCCTGCGGGAGGGCCAGGTCTCTCTCGGCGACGTCGAGGCTCTCGTCGGGGTGCAGGGCCAGCCACGCAGCGAACCGCTCCAGCCCGGTTGCGTCGGCTGCCTCCCCCCAGCCGTACGTGAGCTCGCGGGCCAGCCGCTCCAGGTTCTCCAGCGGGATGCCCAGCGGAGCCTCGGCGTGTGCCAGGGGGACGCCGGGGCGGCTACGGAGCCAGCGCCGCAGCCTGCCCATCAAGCGCCGGGACACCGCATCCGGCCCACCTGCGACTCGTGCGTCGATCACGCGACGCAGCAGCCCCACGCGGACCCGCAGGTGGCTGGCGACCCCACCGAGCGGATAGCCCTGAAGGACCAGGTCGACGGCCTGATCCACCCATGCGGGTTCGAGCCCGTGCCCGCGGTACGACGCGGACCGCGTCAGGTCATCCATGACTCCTCCTCGATCGATCCATCGATGCTCGCCCAGGCTCCCAGGCGCCACTGACAGTTCTGAGGGGACGACGGGTCGAGGAGAGGCACCACAGACGCGCGACCGCCCGGCACCTGAGGGCGCCGGGCGGTCGCGCGTAGTGGTCAGGCGGTCTCGGCCGCCAGCTCGATGATCGCGTGGGGGACCTTGGTGCCGGTCGCCTCGGACCAGGCCGTGGCGGCGTCGACGATGCGGTCGCTGCTCCAGAGCCGGTCGAGCAGGTCGTTGTCGGTCCAGAACCGGTTCAGCATGGTGAGAGTCCTTTCGGTCAGTGGGTCGACCGGGTGGGGCGCAGGCCCTCGACGAGGCCGGCGAGCTCGTTGCGAGCGCTGGGGTAGGTGGTGGTGACGGCCAGGGCGATGGCCAGGTCGTCGTTGTGCCACAGCTTCGAGAAGATCGACATGGGGTTGTCTCCGTTTCAGGGGTGTCGTACGAGTTCAGGGGGTTCCGGCCTGGCGGCTCAGAACGTGGTGGTCCGGGGGGTCCAGCACCGGAGCGGGGCGCCGGCGGCGAGGACGCCGTGCACCGACTGCTCCTGGCTGCTGGTCTGTGTCGTGCTGGTCATGTATCCAGTGTGTGGCGCCAGGACTGATACGTCCAATGACGATTCGACAAGGAATCCATGCGCTCAGCGTATTGAGCATGAGAGGGCTTGTGGCGCCACGGTCGAGGCGGCGCCGAGGCCCTCAGGGTCCGTCCGCGACACGTACGGCGTCGGCGTGTCGCCCCCAGGATGAGAGCCGCCGGGTCGGGCGGCGGTCACGACGTGGCGGGCGGGTCGCCGTCGAGGCAGCGGGCCAGGTCGGGGTAGCGGGCGAGCAGCTCGGCGTGCGGCACCGGCCGCCGCGAGACCTGCGCCAGGTCCTTGCCCTCGGCGGTGAACGGGGGCGGCACGAGCGACAGCCCCTGGTCGAGGGCCAGGGCCGACACCTCGTCCTCCCAGCCTGGCCAGCGCAACGAGGCGTAGAAGTCGGCGAGGCCGCCGTTGAGGGCGCCCACCACGAGCTGGCTGTGCCCGATCTCCAGCCCCAGCCAGGCCAGCGTGTCGGGGCCCCACCAGCACACCTGCCCGGGCGCCACGCCGAGCCCGCCG
>JBHAES010000022.1:0-8619 GCA_041855725.1 Actinomycetota bacterium | reverse complement strand
GCTCCCCGAGCCCCCGCCCGGCGCCGGCGCCGTCGGCGGCCTCGGGCTCGCGGTCCTGGCGCTGGGGGGCACGGTGGCCTCGGCGCCCGAGGCGCTCGGAGCCCTCGCCGGGGTGCCGCGTACGGTGACGCGGGCCGACCTCGTCGTGGTGGGGGTCGCCGCCCTCGACTTCGGCACGGCCGGGGGCGAGGTGGTGGCCGCGGCCCGCGCCTGGGCCACGGGCGCGCTCGTGCCGTGCGTCGCCGTGTGCGGTGCGTCGCGCGTGTCGGCCCGCGAGCTGCGCACCTGGGGCGTGGAGGCCGCATACGCGCTCCAGCCCGGCACGCCGCCCACCGCCGAGGCGTTGACCGGGCTGGCCGGCCGGGTCGCGGCGTCGTGGGAGTGGACCGGCGGGAATCGAACCGACGGGGCCGACGTTGAGGCCACGTAGACTGCCACCATCCGAACCGGGAGGACGACCCATGACCGACACCATCTCCTCGCCCGAGACCACCGCCTCGCCGGGCATCGTGCTCACCGACGTGGCCGTCGCCAAGGTGAAGAGCCTGCTCGAGGCCGAGGGCCGCGACGACCTGGCCCTGCGGGTGGCGGTGCAGCCCGGCGGCTGCTCCGGGCTGCGCTACCAGCTCTACTTCGACGACCGCCGCCTCGACGGCGACGTCGTCAGCAGCTACGACGGTGTCGACGTGCGGGTCGACCGCATGAGCGCCCCCTATCTCGCCGGCGCCGAGATCGACTTCACCGACACGATCTCCAGCCAGGGCTTCACCATCGACAACCCCAATGCGCAGTCCTCCTGCGCATGCGGCGACTCGTTCCACTGAGCCCGACGCCACCCCCGGCCACGGCCCCCGACCCCTGGCGTCGCGGGCCGCGCCGTGCCGGTGGCACGAGCCTGCGGCGAGGCGGCGGGCTCACCAGCTGGCGTGGAGCGGGCGGCCCTCGTCGTATCCGGCTGGGCTCTGCACCCCCACCACCGCCTGCTCCCGGAACTCCGCGAGGCTGCGGGCGCCGGCGTACGTGCAGGCGGAGCGGACGCCGGAGGTGATCCAGTCGAGCAGGTCCTCGACGCCGGGGCGGTCCGGGTCCAGGTACATCCGCGAGCTGGAGATGCCCTCCTCGAACAGCGCCTTGCGGGCCCGGTCGAACGACGACTCGTCGCGGGTGCGGCTGCGGACGGCCCGGGCCGACGCCATCCCGTACGACTCCTTGTAGGCACGGCCCTGGTGGTCCGACAGCAGCGGGCCGGTGGACTCGTGGGTGCCGGCGAACCACGAGCCGATCATCACGCTGCCGGCCCCGGCGGCGAGGGCGAGGGCGACGTCGCGCGGGTAGCGGACCCCGCCGTCGGCCCACACCGCGGCACCCGCGGCCGCGGCGGCCTCGGCGCACTCCAGCACCGCGCTGAACTGGGGGCGGCCCACGCCGGTCTGCATGCGGGTCGTGCACATCGCGCCCGGGCCCACGCCCACCTTCAGCACGTCGGCACCCGCGTCGGCGAGGTCGTCGACGCCGCGCGCGGTGACGATGTTGCCGGCGACGAGCACCACGCGGCGGCCCGTCTCGTCGGCGTGGGCGTCACGCGCCGCCCGGACGGCCGCGAGCGCGGCCAGCATGCGCTCCTGGTGGCCGTGCGCGGTGTCGACCACCAGGCAGTCCGTGCCGGCCCGCAGCAGGGCGGCGGCCCGCGCCCCGACGTCACCGTTGATGCCCACCGCGGTGCCGACCCGCAGCCGCCCCTGCGCGTCGAGCGCCGGCTCGTACAACGCCGACCGCAGCGCCCCCTTGCTCGTCATCAGACCGACGAGCAGGCCGTCGCCGTCGACGATCACCGCCACCTTCTGGTGGCGCGCCGCGAGCGCGTCCCAGACCCGCTGCGGGGTGGCGTCGGCGGCGTCGACGAGGGTGAGGTCGGTGGTCATCACGTCGCCCACCTGGGCGAACCGGTCGACGCCGGCGGCCTCGCTGGGGGAGAGGGCGCCCACGGGGCGTCGCCCGTCGAGCACGACCGCCACCCCGTGCGCCCGCTTCGGCAGCAGCGCCATGGCCTCGCCCACGGTCATGGTGGGTGTCACCCGCACGGGCGTGTCGAACACCGGGTGCGACGCCTTCACCTTGGCGACCTGCTCCGCCACCACGGCGGTGGGGATGTCCTGCGGCAGGATCGCGATCCCGCCGCGGCGCGCGACGGTCTCGGCCATACGGCGTCCGGAGATGGCCGTCATGTTGGCCACCACGATGGGCAGCGGGGTGGCAAGACCGTCGGTGGAGGTGAGGTCGACCTCCGTACGGGAGGCGACGCTCGACCGGTTCGGCGCCATGAACACGTCGTTGTAGGTCAGGTCGTGGGCTGGCTGTCCGCTGAGGAATCGCACCCGCCGATCATCCCACTCAGTCGGTCTCGAGCCACCCCAGCTCGCGCCACACGCTCGGCGGCAGCAGCCGGTCGACCCGGTCGAGCACGTACGTGGGCCGGTCGGCGGGCGCGAGGGCGCGCGCGTCGTCGGCGGTGGCCTCACCGGTGAGCACGAGCGCCGACGACATGCCGCCTCGGGTCGCCATCGCGATGTCGGTCTGCAGCCGGTCGCCCACCATGACGCACTCGGCGGGGTCGACGTCGAAGCCGGCCAGCGCCTCGGTGAGCATGACCGGGTCGGGCTTGCCGAGGCTCGCCACCTTGCGGGTGCCGGTGCACGCCTCGATGGCGGCGGTGACCGCGGCGCAGTCGGGCTCGCCGCGGCCGCCGGGGAACGGGCAGAACCGGTCGGGATTGGTCTCCACGAGCACCGCGCGGCGGTGGAACCAGATCGCGTCGAACGCGACCTGCAGCTTGCGGTAGTCGAAGGAGCGGTCGTACGACGCCACCACCACGTCGATGCGGGCCGGGTCGTCGCTGATCTCGAACCCGGCCGCCCGCAGGGCTCGGACGAGCGGCTCCTCGGCGATCGGGAACACCACCGCGCCCGGGTGGTGGGCGGTGAGCCACCGGGTCGTCGTCACCACCGTGTTGGCGATGTCGGTCACCGGCGTCGGCAGGCCGAGCGCCGACAGCTTCGCCGCGTACTGCTCCGGGTCCTTGGTCGGGTTGTTCGACAGGAACCGTACGGGCAGGCCGCGGCGGCGCAGCTCGGTGACGAGCCGGTGGGCGCCCGGCAGCAGCTGGTCTCCCAGGTAGATCGTGCCGTCGAGGTCGAACACGTAGGCAGCGTGCAGCCGCTGCGGGCCTCGGACGACGTCGGCGTGCGGCCTGTGCTGCGTCACCATGGTCAGCGGGTGACGGCGCGGTCGTCGGAGCCGGCGCCGAGCAGCACCAGGCGGGCGGGGCGGGACCGCTTCGCCGCGCGGGCCGCGGTGCGGGAGCGAGTGGTCATGGCAGGCACCTCAGATTATGGCCATAGATCACGGGCCCGGGGCCACCTTGAGCGAGGGAGTCTCCCAGGACCGGTCGCCGGCGGCGGTCGAGACGCCCGCGCTCAGGAGTAGTCGGCGGTGATGCGCCGGGTGACGCCGTCGACGGTCACCGACCCGCCGTGGGGCAGGATCCACTGCGGTCGGGTGTGCCCGAAGGGGACGCCCACGCAGACGACCGCGTCGGGGTGGTAGCGGCCGACGACCTCGATGACGGTGTCCCGCTGCTCGTCGCGACGGCGGGCCCGGGTGGCGGCGTCGGCGGGGTCGGCGAACGAGGAGGTCGGCGGCCGGGCCACGAGGACCGCGTCGACGGCGGCGAGCAGGCCCCGCTCGCCCATCGCCCGCAGGACCCAGCCGACCTCCCGGGCCGAGGGCAGCTCCTCCGAGGTCTCCAGGAGGAGGACGCCCCCGTCGAGGACACCAGGATCGGTGGGGAAGCGGCCCGCGGTGAGCACCCACTGCAGCACCTCGAGGCACCCGCCCCAGGTCGGGCCGGTCACGGTGCGCTCGGGTCCCGCCCACGTCCACGCCCCCGTGGGCTCCCTCGTGCCGAACTCGGTCAGCGCCCGCGGGTCTCGCCAGTCGACGCCGAAGTCCTCCGACTCGCCCGGCTCGGTGACCTCGAGGGTCTGCCCGGTCAGCAGCGCCGCCCGCAGCGAGGCCAGGTGGACCGGGTCGACGTACGGGCCGGGGCCCAGGTGGACCTGGGTCGAGCCCCCGTAGAAGCCGGCGACGCCGAGCGACCACAGCCACTGGAGGAGGTTGGTGTTGTCGGAGCAGCCCAGGAACGGCTTGGGGTCGCGCCGGACCGCCTCGGCGTCGAGGTGCCCGATGACGGTGATGAGGTCCTCGCCGCCGACCGTGGCCAGGACCGCCCGGATGCTCGGGTCGGCGAACGCGGCGTTGATGTCGCGGGCGCGCTCCTGCGCCGAGGCGCCGAGCTGCCGTGTCGTCGGGTACTCGACGGGGACCAGCCCGGTCAGGTCGGCGAGGCGGGCCATGGCCTGGTCGTGGACCGCGGGGGCGAAGCCGGGCGCCGCCAGCGACGTGGACAGCACGGCGACGCGGTCACCGGGACGGGCCTTGGGCGGGTGGAGCAGGGTCATGTGCTCATCTGAGCAGCAGGGGAGGGGCGCGGCAAGCCAGTTTCCGAGCGTCGGCCACCCGGGGGGAGGCACTACGATGCCCCCGAAGGCGTACCGAGGTGAGGATGCGGGATGAGCGACGAGGTCACGGTGCTGGTCTACAGCGACGACAGGTCCGTGCGGGAGCAGGTCCGGGCGGCGCTGGGCAGGAAGGTCGCCGCCGACCTGCCCGAGCTCGACGTGGTGGAGTGCGCCACCCAGCCCGCGGTGCTCAAGGTGGTGGGCGCCGGCGGTGTCGCGCTCGCCATCCTCGACGCCGAGGCGGTGCCCGCCGGCGGGATCGGCCTCGCCCACCAGCTCAAGGACGAGATCCGTGACTGCCCGCCCGTCGTGCTGCTGGTGGCCCGGGCCGCCGACTCGTGGCTCGCCACCTGGTCGCGGGCTGAGGCGGTCAGCGGCTACCCGGTCGACCCCGTACGCCTGCCGGCCGTCGTCGCCGACGTGCTCCGCGCCTCGCTGCGGCCGGCCGACGCCGTGACCGCCCCATGAGGTGGGCCGACCTGCTCACCCAGCTCGTCCGCGGCGGCGACCTCACCGACGAGCAGGCCGAGTGGGCGATGGGTCAGGTGCTGGCCGGGGAGGCCACCCCCGTGCAGATCGCTGGGTTCGCGGTGGCCCTGCGGTCGAAGGGCGAGACCGTCCACGAGCTCCGCGGCCTGGCCGAGGCCATGCTCGCGAAGGCCACCCCCGTCGACCTGGACCGCGAGGCGGTCGACGTGGTGGGGTCGGGCGGCGACCGGGCCAACACGGTGAACATCTCCACGATGGCCGCCGTCGTGGCCGCCGCGTGCGGCGCGAAGGTCGTCAAGCACGGCAACCGGGCGGCGTCGTCGGCGTGCGGCACCGCCGACGTGCTCGCCGCGCTGGGGCTCGTGCTCGACGTGCCGCCCGACCGCCAGGGCGAGGTGCTGGCCGAGGCGGGGATCGTGTTCCTGTTCGCCCCGCTCTACCACCCGTCGCTGCGGCACGCCGCCGCGGCCCGCAGCGAGCTCGGCATCCAGACGACGTTCAACTTCCTCGGCCCGCTCGCCAACCCGGCCCGGCCCCGGGCGCGGGCCGTGGGCGTGGCCGACCTGCGGACCGCCGGCCTCGTGGCCGGGGTGCTCGCCGGCGAGGGCTGCCGGGGGCTGGTGTTCCACGGCTCCGACGGCCTCGACGAGCTCACCACCACCACCGGGTCGAGGGTGTGGCTCATCGCCGACGGCGACGTCGTCGAGGGGGAGCTCGACCCCGCCGACCTGGGGATCGCCCGCGCGACCCGGGACGACCTCACCGGCGGCGACCCGGCCCGCAACGCCGAGGTGGTGCGGCGTACGCTCGGCGGCGAGCCCGGCGCGGTGCACGACATCGTGGCCCTCAACGCGGCCGCCGCCCTGCTCGCCCACGACGGGCCGGTGCCGGGGCGTCGGGTCGCCGAGCAGCTGGCCCCCCACCTGGAGCGGGCCCGCACCGCGCTGACCGACGGCTCGGCGGTCGCCCGGCTCGACACCTGGGTCGCGGCGACGAGCGCCCGGCGCCCGGGCTGAGCCGGTCGCCCTGCGGGGACGCTCGTGCACCCCGCCGGGGCTACCAGGGGGCGACGGCTGGCACCAGCAGCGCCAGGTAGGGCCCGACCAGGATCGCCGGCCCGTACGCGAACGCGCTGCGCACGCCGTTGCGGGTCGCGTGGGCCAACCCCCACAGGGCCCCGACGACGCTGCCGTACACGAGTCCGCCGACGAGGTGCTGCCACGACGTCCACGCGCTCACCGCGCCGGTGAGCAGGCCGAGGCGCACGTCGGAGTAGCCGAAGCCGCCCGTGACGTACGCGACCAGCAGCAGCGCGAACACGATGGCCGCCCCCGCCGCGGCGCGCACGAGCGGCACCCAGCCGCCGCCCGTGGTGAGGGTGGTGACCAGGATCACGACGGGGAGCAGCACCCACCCGACGTGGAGGATGCGCCGCGGCAGGAAGGTGGTGGCGATGTCGATGCTGCAGCCGACCGACCCGACCGTCGCCACCACCACGTACGGCGCCCAGGCAGCCGGCGGCAGCGTGGCCGTGGTGGCCACGGTCAGGCCACCGGCCCAGCCCGCCGCGCCGAGCGCCAGGGCGCGGGCGGGGAGGTCTCGGTAGGGGACCTTGTGCTCGTCGGGGTCGAGGTCCGGCTCGGGCAGCACCCGCAGCACCCACGGCGTCACCGCACCCGCCACGAGCGCCGCCACCACCGGCAGGAGGATGGCGAGGGCGAGCGTCACGGCAGGATCCTAACCAGCCTCACGCCGCCTGCGGCACGGCCGGGCGCACGGCCTCGACGGGGACGGTCGACACCGGGGCCGGCTCGCGGACGGGCTCGGCGTCGAGGGTGGCGTACGCCGGGTCGCTGTCGTCGGGGCAGAGCGCGTCGCACGCCGCGCGGGCGAGGAGCACCGTGTAGGCGTCGGTGGCGCACCCGGCGCCCGCGGTCAGCGACTCCAGCCGCGACGGGTCGACCCGCAGCAGCACGGCCACATCGTCGACGTCGAACCCGGCCCGCAGCAGGCGCCGCACGTAGGCGTGGAGCACCCACCCCGACTCCCGTCGGCGCCGCAGGGCCAGCAGGGAGTCTTCGGTGAGCAGCATCAGCTGCTGGGCCGCGACCCGCGGCAGCCGCGGCCGCGCCCGCCCGTGCCGGCCGTGCAGCAACGTCTTGACGACCTTCGGTGGCACCCGGGCGGCGAGGGCGACGGCCCGCCACGGCAGGCCCGACGCGTCGATCAGCCGCCGCACGTGGCTGCGGAACGGCGCCGCCGGCAGCCACTCGGCGTGGGCGACAGGCTCGGACAGACGGCAGGATCGGGGGGTCATGTGGCTCTCCTCGGTGGTGCGGACACCGGAGAAAGCCGTCTCGAAGGCCAGGGTGTGAGGTCACCCGGCAAGAATTCTCAGATCGATCTCGACCGGGGGCTCGGCCTCGTCTCTCGGCGAGGGGCCGGTCGGGGGACGTACGGGTGTCGCGGCCCCGTGGGCCGGGGTCACGGTCGGCAGACGCAGGACGGGCGCCCCGTGGTGGGGCGCCCGTCCAGGTGATGCGGGTCAGCGCTGGGCGCGGACGAACCCGGCCGCCTGGGCGGCCTCCTCGCTGACGAACCACACGTCGGCGTTGGTGCGGTCGTAGCCGCCCGACTCGGTGGTGTGGTACTTCATCGACCGCTCGTTGCCCTTGATGGTGTAGCCCTCGGGCGGCTCGCTGCCGATGTAGGAGCCCTCGCCGTAACGGGCGGCAGGGTCCTCGGCGGTGGTCTCGGCGGCCTCGTCGGAGACCTGCTCGGTCTGCTCGACCTCCTCGACGACCTGGTCGCCCTCGTCGGCCACCGGCGCGCTGTCGTCGTCGAGCACGGCCTCGGCGAACGTCTCCGGCTCGGCCTTGCTGTCGGTGTAGGTGTAGGCCGGGCTCGGCTCGTGCGCCGCCCAGCCGGAGTCCTTGGACCCCAGGAAGGCCTTCACGGCCACGGCCACACCGGCGACCAGGGCGCCGACGGCCAGCACCTGGGCGACCCGCTTGCCCTTGGACGGCTTCTTCGCGGCCGGCTCCAGCTCGGCCTTGGCGGCGGCCAGCTCCTTCGCGGGCACGACCGCCGGGTGCTCGGCGGCCTCGTGCAGCAGCTCGACGAGCTTCGGGATCAGGTCGTCCTGCAGCGTGCGCTGGGCCCGCTCGACGGCCGGGGTCACCTTGTCGAGCGCCACGTTGATCTGCGGCTGCAGCTGCTCCACGGTGTCGGCGGCGAACCGGGCAGCGTTCTTCTTGGCGTCGGCCGCCTGCCGCCTGGCGTCCTCGGCATAGGGGGCGAGCGCGTCGGCGGCCTGCTCCAGCAGAGGCATCAGGCGGTCGATCGCGACTTCGAGAGCGGCTGCTCCCCGCTCCGCGGCCGTGTGAGTGGTCTCTGCGGCGGCGTCGCGCAAGGTCTTGCTCATTGCTTCCTCCGGTACTCGGCTGTCGCTCCTGTGATCAGGAGCTGCCTTCACGGTACCCGAGGGGGTGCAGGCTGTGCCTTTTGTCGTCGGCTCCGCGGTCGGTCGTTCGGGCCGGCCCGGGCACCGGCT